>NZ_RZQA01001319.1:0-1099 GCF_004022915.1 Mesorhizobium sp. M7A.F.Ca.US.006.04.2.1 | reverse complement strand
GTTGTCGAACGCGGCAAGTCAGGCAGCACTGGCTGGCGATCTCGCACGAGCCAAAACGCTGTCGGACACTTGGCATGAGGCGCTGGACGCTATATCTGAGACCGATACTTACAATCTCGATAAGAAGCAGCACGCCTTGATCATGATCGACCGCCTGAATTCTGCAATGCGAATGTGACTGGGTTTCCTGGATCGGGATGGCAAATGCTGCCTCGATACGATATCCACCGCCACGCCTTTCCATTCAGACATTCATGACGGTTCATTCATGTCACGCGACAAATTCTACATCACCACCCCGATCTTTTATCCGAACGGCAAGCCGCATATCGGCCACGCCTATACGGTCATTGCAACCGACGCCCTGGCACGCTTCCAGCGCCTGGACGGCAAGGACGTCTTCTTCCTGACCGGCACCGACGAGCATGGCCTGAAGATGCAGCAAACGGCCGAGAAGGAAGGCATAACGCCACTGGCGCTGGCCGACCGCAATTCGGCGATTTTCCGCGCAATGACCGAGGCGATGGGCGGCTCGAATGACCAATACATTCGCACGACCGAACCGCGCCACTACGAATCCTGTCAGGCGATCTGGAAAGCGATGGCCGCCAATGGCGACATCTATCTCGACCGCTATAGCGGCTGGTATTCGGTGCGCCAGGAAGCCTATTTCGACGAGAGCGAGACGACGCTCGGCGACGACGGCGTGCGCCGCGAACCGCTTGGGTCGCCGGTCGAATGGAACGAGGAAGAAAGCTATTTCTTCCGGCTTTCCGCCTATCAGGACAAATTGCTGGCGCTTTATGAGAGACAGCCCGACTTTGTCGGTCCGACCGAGCGCCGCAACGAGGTGCTCAGCTTCGTCAAGTCGGGGCTGAAGGATCTGTCGATCTCGCGCACGACCTTCAAATGGGGCGTGCCGGTGCCAGGCGACGACAAGCATGTGATGTATGTCTGGGTCGACGCCTTGACCAACTACATCACCGCCGCCGGCTATCCCGACACAAAGGCCGAGCAATGGCACTATTGGCCGGCCACGCACATCATCGGCAAGGACATTGTCCGCTTCCATGCGGTCTATTGGCCGGCATTTCTGATG
>NZ_RZQA01001318.1:0-1107 GCF_004022915.1 Mesorhizobium sp. M7A.F.Ca.US.006.04.2.1 | reverse complement strand
CATCTGACCAGGGACATGGGGCCGATCGAAAGCTATCTGTCGATCGAGGAGGTGATCCGCGTCGCCAGGCTGTCGGGTGCCGATGCTATCCATCCCGGCTACGGATTGTTGTCGGAAAGCCCCGAATTCGCCGACGCCTGTGCCGAAGCCGGCATTACCTTCATCGGGCCGAGGCCGGACACAATGCGGCGGCTCGGCAACAAGGTCGCGGCGCGCAATCTCGCCATCGAGGTCGGCGTGCCGGTGATCCCCGCCACCGATCCGTTGCCGGATGACATGGAGACGGTCAAGACACTGGCCAAGGAAATCGGCTATCCGGTGATGCTGAAGGCATCATGGGGCGGCGGCGGCCGCGGCATGCGGGCCATTCGCGCCGAAGCCGACCTTGCCCGCGAAGTCACCGAAGGCAAGCGCGAGGCGAAAGCCGCCTTCGGCAAGGACGAGGTCTATCTCGAAAAGCTGATCGAACGCGCCCGTCATGTCGAGGTGCAGGTGCTGGGCGATACCCATGGCAATGCCGTGCACCTGTTCGAGCGCGACTGTTCGATCCAGCGCCGCAACCAGAAGGTCGTCGAGCGGGCGCCGGCGCCCTATCTCGAAATGTCGCAGCGCGAGGAGCTTTGCGGCCATGCGCTCAAGATCGCCCGCGAGACCAGCTATATCGGCGCCGGCACGGTCGAGTTCCTGCAGGATGCCGACACCGGCAAATTCTATTTCATCGAGGTCAACCCGCGCATCCAGGTCGAGCACACCGTCACCGAGCAGGTGACCGGCATCGATATCGTCAAGGCGCAGATCCATATCCTCGACGGCTTTGCCATCGGCACACCGGAATCAGGCGTGCCGGCGCAGAAGGACATAAGGCTGAACGGCCACGCGCTGCAGTGCCGTATCACCACGGAAGATCCCGAGCACAATTTCATCCCCGATTACGGCCGCATCACCGCCTATCGCGGCGCGACGGGCTTCGGCATCCGCCTCGACGGCGGCACCGCTTATTCGGGCGCGGTCATCACCCGCTTCTACGATCCGCTGCTGGAGAAGGTGACGGCGTGGGCGCCGACGCCGGCCGAGACGATCGCCCGCATGAATCGGGCACTGCGCGAG
>NZ_RZQA01001317.1:0-1108 GCF_004022915.1 Mesorhizobium sp. M7A.F.Ca.US.006.04.2.1 | reverse complement strand
ACCGGACAGCATCGGCAATGCGTAGAGAAACATCATCGTCGTGCCGTGCATCGAAAAGAGCTGGTTGTAGGCGTCGGGCGACAGCACTTTGAGCTCGGGTTGCGCCAACTGCACGCGCATCACAAGGGCTTCCATGCCGCCGATCACCAGGAAGAAAAACGCCGTACAGAGATAGCGGATGCCGATGGTCTTGTGGTCGACGCTCGCTAGCCATCCGTAAAGGCCGGGCGCGGTTTCCCAGATTCCGAGCAGTCTCTGGCGTTCGGCGGGGTTGATCGTATCGACATGGACGACCATTACTTGAGGCCCTCCAGATAGGACGTCACGCCGTCGATCTCGCTCGCCAGCATGCCCAGTTCTGGCATCTTCACGCCCGGCTTGATGGTCTGGGTGTTGTTGATCCAGCGGGCGAGGTTCTGCGGTGTATTGGACATGAGTCCGGAGGCGATCGTCTCGCGGTCGCCGAAGTGAGACAGGTCGGGCCCGAGGATGCCGCCGGCGGGCGTGCCGCGGATCGTGTGGCACGCGGCGCAGCGCGCCATGAAGGTTCTAAGCCGAGGATCGTCGGCCGAACCCGTTGCCGGTTGAAGCTGGCGGTCCCACCAGGCGTTGAAATCCGCTTGCGACAGGACGCGCACGGTGAAGGCCATGTTGGCGTGCTGCAGCCCGCAGAACTCGCTGCACTGGCCGCGAAAGTCGCCGACCTTGTCGGCCTCGAGCCAGGTGACGTTGGTGCGCGACGGTATCATGTCCATCTTGCCGCCGAGCTTCGGCACCCAGAAGGAATGGATGACGTCCCTTGAGGTGAGATTGATCTGGACCGGCACGCCCACCGGGATCACAAGCTGGTTGGCGGTGCCGAATTCGCGGGCGGGGTCGCTCGAATGGTATTTGACGGCCCACCACCATTCCTGGCCGATGACGTCGATGCTGAGTGCCTTGGCCTGCGCCGGTTCGCCGATCGAGCTCACCGTAGCCAGCGTCCATACCGCCGAACCCAGCAGGAAGACCGTCGAGATTGCCACACCGATGCCGATCCAGCGAATGGCTGCGCGGTCGTTAACCGGGGCGATCTCGAGCTCGCCGACCGGTCGCCGGCGCCATATGG
>NZ_RZQA01001316.1:0-1109 GCF_004022915.1 Mesorhizobium sp. M7A.F.Ca.US.006.04.2.1 | reverse complement strand
GGTGGGGAGGGCACCTGACCGCAGCTATCGCCTTGTGGGATGAACAGGTCTATGCAGGCCCTTCACAAGGCTTAGGAGAGGCTTCGGATGAGAAACGCAATCTGCCTCGCATTGACTGCGGCAGTGGCTGGGTGCGCGACCTCCCCGGTCGACTATGAGGCGTCGCTTTCGCAGCAGGACCAGAAATGGGCCTCCCCGGCATGCCAGCAGGCCCGCAGGGCGGCTTCGGATTACGAGGCTCGCGAGAAAGAGCATCCGGGATGGGGTTTCGGCGTCCTGCTTGGTCCATACTCGCTGGGGCTCGTAGCAGCCATCAAGGAGCATGAGCAGAAGCAACGAAAGCTGTTCGCCCGCGAAGTGCACCTGCAATGCTCAAGCCTGCCGCTGCCGAAGGAACTGCAGGGCGATTTGAACCCTGCCGTACCGCCGACCAAGTATCCATAGACTGCCGCGCCTTCCGGGCGGAAGGCGCCGGGGTGGCCGCCGTCATTGGCGGCACCTCGATCTTCGGGGGCCGCGGTGTCTACACCGGCACCATCCTCGGCGCCCTGATCCTGACCGTGCTGACGACGCTCTTGACCATCCTGCAGATGCCGGAGGGGGCAAGGCGACGGCTTATTTGAGGGTTGTGGAGGGAGAGATAGGGGCGGGTTAAGGTGAATGGCTGCTTTTGGGCCGAATTCAGACAGGCAGCTTTTGGCGCAAGGATGCGAACTACTGCCGTTCAACCAATGATAAAGGCTCAGATCGAATTTTGGTGCTTCTTCAAAATTTGCACCTATTGAGGATGCGCCACGGCCAGCCCGCGAGGACCGATCCGCTCTCAAAAAGCGTGTACAGGTTGACAACACCTTGGCCGCTGCAACATCCTGCCGGTTTTTAGACTGGGAGGTAGCATGACTATTTCGATCAACCGCCGCACCTTTTCCATAGGCGCGGGCGCTCTGGCTTTGGCTGCGGCCGGATTTTCGCCGGCACGCGCGCAGCAGGCGTTTTTCCGCATCGGCACGGGCGGAACGTCCGGCACCTACTATCCGGTGGGCGGCCTGATCGCCAACGCCATCTCGGCAACCGGGGCGGCCGGCGTCGAAGGCTTGGTCGCCACCGCC
>NZ_RZQA01001315.1:0-1111 GCF_004022915.1 Mesorhizobium sp. M7A.F.Ca.US.006.04.2.1 | reverse complement strand
GAAGCGGACGCCACGGAAGAACACGAACAGGAACTATGATTGAGCTGCCGGGCGCAAAGGTCCGGCAAACAAGCTCGGGAGAAAAACGATGGTTGTAAGCGCCAACAGACTTGAATTGCTGCAGATCGCCGACGCGGTCGCGCGTGAAAAGTCGATCGACAAGTCGATCGTCATCGCCGCCATGGCCGATGCGATCCAGAAGGCGGCGCGCTCGCGTTACGGTCAGGAGACCAACATCCGCGCCGACATCAACCCGAACACCGGTGAGATGAAGCTGCAGCGGCTGATGGAAGTGGTCGAGAAGGTCGATGACTATGCCACGCAGATCGCCATTTCCTCGGCTCGCGAGCGCAATCCCGACGCCCAGCTCGGCGACTTCATCGCCGAACAGCTGCCGCCCATGGATTTCGGCCGCATCGCCGCCCAGTCGGCCAAGCAGGTCATCGTCCAGAAGGTCCGCGAGGCCGAACGCGACCGCCAGTATGACGAGTACAAGGACCGCATCGGCGAGATCGTCAACGGTACCGTCAAGCGCGTCGAATACGGCAATGTCATCGTCGATCTCGGCCGCGGCGAAGCGATCATCCGTCGCGATGAGCTGATCCCGCGCGAGAACTACAAATATGGCGACCGCGTCCGCGCCTATGTCTACGATGTGCGCCGCGAGCAGCGCGGCCCGCAGATCTTCCTGTCGCGCACCCATCCGCAGTTCATGGCCAAGCTGTTCACCATGGAAGTGCCGGAAATCTATGACGGCATCATCGAGATCAAGTCGGTCGCCCGCGACCCAGGTTCGCGCGCCAAGATCGCCGTCATCTCGCGGGACTCTTCGATCGATCCGGTCGGCGCCTGCGTCGGCATGCGCGGCAGCCGCGTCCAGGCCGTCGTCGGCGAATTGCAGGGTGAGAAGATCGACATCATTCCGTGGTCGCCTTCTGCGGCGTCCTTCATCGTCAATGCGCTGCAGCCGGCGGAAGTCGCCAAGGTCGTGCTCGACGAGGATGCCGAACGCATCGAAGTCGTGGTTCCCGACGACCAGCTGTCGCTGGCCATCGGTCGCCGCGGCCAGAATGTGCGTCTGGCTTCGCAGCTGACCGGTTGGGATATCGAC
>NZ_RZQA01001314.1:0-1112 GCF_004022915.1 Mesorhizobium sp. M7A.F.Ca.US.006.04.2.1 | reverse complement strand
CCTGACGACCGTGCCCATCACCACCGCCCATCCGTCATTTTCCACGAAAGCTTTCTCGACCTGCTGCAGATATTCGGCGGACGGAACGAAATCATCGTCGAAGAATGTGATGATGTCGAAGCGCCCCAGGGAAGGTACGAGAGCCCTGTTCCGCTGGGCAGCCAGTCCTTTCGGTCCGAAAACGAGTGACACCTGGAAAGGACAGCTTTCCGGCAGGTCGACATGCGAGGCGTCGGGCGCCGACACTATGACCTCATCAGGAAGCCTCGTCTGGCCGCCCAAATATCCAAGCAAACGCCCGACCTGTCCGCTGCGGCCAAGCGTCGGGATGATCACTATGAGTCTCATGCTCGATCCAGCTTCGGTTCCGCCGAAACCTAGACCGACGAGTGGACCGACACAGCCTGCATAAAAGGAGACGGGAGGAGCCTGGCCTACCGCCGGACACAGGCTTTCGGAGTATCCCGGTGACGGACCACATCCGCAAGTATTAGATGGCCATGCGCCCGTAGCGGTGTGTAGCCGATCGGACAGCTTGCCGGAGCAACGACATGGAATGGAGACTGCCAGCCTTATGAGGCTAGGGGGAACCATGCTCCACGAACGCTCTTCCGATTTGGCCGTCGCTGCCAAGATCGATGTATCCATCGAAGAATTGCCGGCCGCGCCGGGGCCCGGCTTCGACAGCAATGCCAGGATAGCGATCGTTCATGACTGGTGCCCGAATTTCCGGGGAGGGGAAAGGGTTCTTGCGCAAATCTGCAAGCAGTTCCCCAACGCCGAAGTCTTCACGCTTTTCGATTTCCTGCCACAAGAGGTGAAGGAGCAATATTTCCACGACGTGGAATTCCATACGTCTGCGGCCAACCGGATACCGATGGTCCATAAGTTCTATCGATCCCTCTTCTTTTTCTGTCCCTTTCTGATCGAGCAATTCGACGTGACGGGATACGACGCGGTGATCTCGTCGTCGGCCGCCTTCTCGCGCGGCGTCATCACCAGGCCGGACCAGCCGCATCTGTGTTATGTGCACAGTCCCGTCCGCTACGCCTGGGATGAACAATTTTCCTATCTTCAGCAGGGACGGCTTGGTTTCGGCCCCAAGGGAATGC
>NZ_RZQA01001313.1:0-1112 GCF_004022915.1 Mesorhizobium sp. M7A.F.Ca.US.006.04.2.1 | reverse complement strand
CATCACCACCGAGCAGGACAAGGACAGCTTCACCTATACGGTGACCGACGCCCACGGCAACACCACCACCGGCTCCATCCTGGTCGACATCGTCGACGACATTCCGACGCTTGGAGCTTTCACGCCAGGTACGATCCCCAACGAGGTCGGATCCGTCAACGGCTTGTTTGACTTCGTAGCGGGAGCCGACGGGGTCAATCATTTCAACATAGCAGGACCGGCGATCACGGGGATTAGCTACAGCACGACAGTCCAGAGCGACGGAACGACAGTGCTGCTGGCCGAAACCTCCACTGGGACCGATATCTATTCACTCACCTTGCATCCAGATGGCACCTACGCGTTTGCCCTTATCACGCCCGATGCAGCAACAACGGTAACTCAAACACTCACGGGGCTGTCGCCGGGTGGTCCGACACCTTTCCTTGAAACGCCGGATGGCCTGATCGAGTTCACCGGCACTGGCACCGGCGTCAACTCTTCGACACAGGGCTTCGGTGTCGCCGATCAGTTTATTGAGAAAGATGAAAACTTCACCATGGAGTTTCACACCTCCTCAACCGCCGGAAACGATGCTCCGACGCTGAATCCGAAGTTCATAGGCAGCCTCGATTTCGCCGCAACCGGCAACAGCTCTGGTTCTGTTTCGTGGGTAGCAACCAATTCCGTTACCGGCGACACCCGTAGCGGAACGGCGACAGTTACGAACGGACATCTCGTCATCGACCCTTCGATCGACTTCAACCTAATTTCCATAACCGGTGACGCCGGTTCGAAAATCAGGCTGTCTGCCGTCGACATCTCACAAACGATACTGCCATCCGACACCACCTTGCATTTCCAAGTCAGTGCGGTCGACGGAGACGGCGACGTCAGTGCGACCCAGTCACTGGACATCCATCAGGTAGCTGCAAGTTCGGGTGGATCCTTCACCCTCCCCGGCTTTGCGGGAACGGTCAACGACGTGATCGCCGGCAGCACGCATATCGATACGATCTCAGGCGGAGCCGGCACCGACATCGCCGACTATACCGGCAGCGCGGCGGTCTCGATAAACCTGACAGATGCCGGTGGCGCCGCCGGTGTTCATGGCACCCCCAGCAATCCGAGTG
>NZ_RZQA01001312.1:0-1115 GCF_004022915.1 Mesorhizobium sp. M7A.F.Ca.US.006.04.2.1 | reverse complement strand
GGATGACCAGCTTGTTGTCGGATACCGACTGCAGGAAGGCGACCAGAGCGGCCGGCACCCGGAGATAGGCCAGCAGCCAGCCAAAGGCGGCGGCGCAGCCGATGATCATCAGCACCATTGCGGTTGTGCGCACGGCAGCGGTGGTCGCGGTGACGAAGTCGTTCCAGCTCATGGAGCGATAGATCAGCAGGGTCACCAGGAAAGCATAGACGATGGCGATGCAGGAGCTTTCGGTGGCGGTGAAGACGCCGGAGCGAACGCCGCCGAAGATGATGCCGATCAGGATCAGCCCGGGAATTGCGGCAACGAGCAATTGCAGCGCCCTGCCGAAGCCGGCGAACGGCTCGGTCGGATAGGCGCGGCGGCTGGCGACCCAATAGGCCGTGACCATCAGAGATAGCGCCAGCAGCAGGCCCGGTATGATGCCGGCGGTGAACAGATCGGCGATCGAGATCCGGCCGCCGGCCGAAATCGAATAAATGATCATGTTGTGCGAAGGCGGTATCAGCAGCGCAATGATGGCGCCGACCGAAGTGATGTTGACAGCATAATCGACGCCGTAGCCGCGCGCCTTCATCTGCGGGATCATCAGCCCGCCGACCGCCGAGGCATCGGCCACCGCCGAGCCGGAAATGCCGCCGAACATGGTCGAGGCGGCGATGTTGACCTGGCCGAGCCCGCCTCTCAGGTGGCCGACCAACGCCCCGGCGAGCGCAACAAGGCGAGCGGCAATGCCGCCGCGCACCATCAGGTCACCGGCGAAGATGAAGAACGGGATGGCCATCAGCGAAAACACGCTGACACCGGAGTTGAGGCGCTGGAACACCACCAGCGGCGGCAGCCCCAGCACCAGAACCGTGGCGAAGCTGGCGACACCGAGGCAGAAGGCGATCGGTGTGCCGATGATCAGAAGAAAGACGAAGGTGCCGAACAGAACCGTCAATGCCATCTAAAGACCCTCCTCGCCCGTGGCGTACTGATCGGCATCGACCGGCAGTCCGGCAAACCGCCCGGCAAGCCGCTCGAGCGAAAACAGGCAGACAAGCGCGCCGCCCAGGATGACCGGCAGGAAACTGACGCCGCCCGGGAAAGCGAGAGACGGCATCACCGTGTTC
>NZ_RZQA01001311.1:0-1115 GCF_004022915.1 Mesorhizobium sp. M7A.F.Ca.US.006.04.2.1 | reverse complement strand
GACTAATATCGAACGGCTGATCATGTTGTGCGTCTCCAGCTTGGCGCGATGCAGACGGCTTGTGCCGTCATCGCGCTTCAACCGTTAAACGCCGCGACCCGGAAAATCCGTCGGTCGCGCGTGCTGATCCGTTCGTGCTCGGGTGCGCATCCCGTCGATCGGGATGGAAGGAGCTCTAGTCCGACTGGTCGGCCGCAATCAGTTGTTCGGGCTTGAACCCGGCATGCTGCGGGGTCCACACCTCGCCCTCGCGATTGAACCAGTGGCACAGATACATGCCCGAGGCTGCGCCATCGCTGACCGTCATTCTGGGGCCTCCGGATTTCAGCTTGACCACGTCTCCGGTCTTGAAATTGTTGGGCATTTTTTGACCTCCCATGCTGAGGCCATGAGTTTCACACCAAACCGGGGTCACGACAATGGCAGATCTGCCAGGCCGGCGCCGCAATCCTTTGCGCCAGATGCGAAGGGGTAGACGACAAAAAGGAGGAGAAATGGTGCCGCTTGCGTGACTCGAACACGCGACCCCCGCATTACGAATGCTGTCCATACACGAATAGCGTGCTTTAAAAATAAGGCGCGCAACGGATCAATCCATTGATTTCGCTATGTTTTATGGCGAAAGCGTTATAACGTCCCCTGATTGTAAAACAACCTAGGGTGGTGCAACTAAGGTAGTTTTCCTTATTTGCTTCCAGCTCAAGGCCCAACCTGTCAGGAGAGTATCTTGCCGCGTATCAAGCTCACGGAACGTACCATCGAAAAGCTACTTGCTCCCGATCCATCGGGGAAGCAGGTGCTTCACTGGGATGCAGATCTGAAAGGTTTTGGCGTCCTCTGCTCGGGTGTGACGAGCACCAAAACGTTTATCGCGCAGCGCACACTTCCCGACGGAAAGACACGTCGCGTTACGGTGGCAGCCGTCAACGAAATGGCGCTGTCGAAGGCACGCGAGGAAGCTGCCGACATGCTAGTTGACCTTCGCAAGGGAAAGGACCCCAAGGCGCGGTCAATGACGCTGCAAGGGGCGCTGGATGCGTACTTGAAAAAGTATGACGCGAAACTAAGCGCCAACACTGTCTCGAACTACAAGGACAAGGTGGAGAACCATCTGA
>NZ_RZQA01001310.1:0-1116 GCF_004022915.1 Mesorhizobium sp. M7A.F.Ca.US.006.04.2.1 | reverse complement strand
GGATGTCGGTCTTCATGGTTCGGTTCCTGGCTTGCCGGCGCTGCCGACGGGCATAAGCCTGCGTCGATGCGCCCCTTTTTAAAACTCGAAGCCGCAGCTATTGAGGAGCCACGGCTTCTAAAACGGTCGGCGAGCCTATACATCAGCCGGAATTGAATCACAAGGCCGCGGCAAGCGCATATTGAGGCGCAGACCCCAAGGACGGCTGGAGGAAACATCGGGATGGCGCAAATCACCAGCGCAGACGAGCGCCGGCGTTCGCTCAAGCCGCTCAGGCGCCTGTTCCCCTACATCACGCACTACCGCACGCTGGTCGTCGGCGCCATTATCTCGCTGGTCATCGCGGCGGCAACCACGCTGGCGCTGCCGCTGGCGGTGCGACGCATGATCGATCATGGCTTCTCGTCGTCCAGCACGACCTTCATTGCCGAATATTTCGCAGCGCTGGTGGCTATGGCCGCCCTGCTGGCGGCAGCATCGGCCGGCCGCTACTATTTCGTCATCACGCTGGGCGAGCGCGTCGTCGCCGATATCAGGCGCGATGTGTTTGCCCATGTGACGACGCTGTCGCCTGCCTTCTTCGACACCGCCCAGTCGGGCGAGATCGTGTCGCGGCTTGCCGCCGACACGACGCAGGTCAAGTCGGCGGTCGGAGCGACGGCCTCGGTGGCGCTGCGCAATGTCATCCTCGGCCTTGGCGCGGTGGGGATGATGGTCATCACCAGCCCGAAACTGTCCGGCCTGGTCATCGCGGCAATACCCGTGATCGTGCTGCCGCTGGTCGCCTTCGGCCGTTCGGTGCGGCGCAAATCACGTCAGGCGCAGGATACGCTGGCCGATGCCACCGCCTATGCCAGCGAGCAGATCGGCGCGGTGCGCACGCTGCAGGCCTTCACCAATGAGAAGCTGGTCACCGGGCATTTCTCGGCTGCGGTGGAAGCTGCTTTCGAGGCGGCACGCTCCTCGATCTTCGCGCGCTCCTTCTTAACCTTCTTCGCCATTTTCACCATCTTCTCGTCCGTCGTGGCGGTGCTGTGGTTCGGCTCGCGCGACGTGCTCGAAGGCTCGATATCGCCCGGCACGCTCGGCCAGTTTCTGCTCTATTTGGGGTTCGCC
>NZ_RZQA01000130.1:0-10051 GCF_004022915.1 Mesorhizobium sp. M7A.F.Ca.US.006.04.2.1 | reverse complement strand
ATGCAGGCGCGATAGTCAGCCTCCTCCCGGTCCGGGATTTTCGACATCGGCCCTTCCGAGCAGACCCAGTGATCGCCTTGTCTCTTCCAGGTGGTGACGTCGACCGCTTCCTCGAACTGGCTCATCTGGAAGGCAAGTGTCTTGTCGGCGCCAATGGCAAACGAAGCGCCGTCGAAGATCAGCTCGTCCTGGCCGCCAAGCTGGTTGGCATAGATCATCGGCAGCCCACATTCGATGACCTGGCGGATGACGACCTGGTGGCGGACATCGATCTTGGCGCGATAATAGGGCGAGCCGTTCGGCACCAGCAGGATTTCTGCCCCGCTTTCGGCCAGCGTCTCGCAGATATCGACATCGCCCCAGATGTCCTCGCAGATCGGAATTCCGATGCGCACGCCGCGGAAATTGACCGGCCCCTGGATCTCGGGTCCGGCCTGGAAGACGCGCTTCTCGTCGAACTCGCCGTAGTTCGGCAGATCGAGCTTGTAGCGTTCGGCGATGATCTTGCCGCCGTCGGCGAAGATGATCGAATTGTGCGTGCCGCTCTTGCGCTTCAACGGCGTGCCGATGATGACGCCGGGACCGCCATCCGCGGTGTCGGCGGCAAAGTCCTGTGCCGCCTTTTCGCAGGCTTTCAAAAAGGCCGGCTTCAGCACCAGATCCTCCGGCGGGTAGCCGGCGAGGAAAAGCTCGGTATAGAGCACGAGATCGGCGCCCTGACGTGCGGCATCCGCCCTCGCCTCGCGGGCTTTGGCGAGATTGCCTGATATGTCGCCGACAGTCGGATTGAGCTGGGCGACGGCGATGCGCAGGATGTCGAGCTTCTTGGTCATGCCTGCTGACTTAGCGCGGCAAAATTGCCCGGGCAATGGCGTTCGTTTGGACCAATTCGGAGCAAATGACGAATGTCATTCGTGTCCGGACCGATCGATTCGATCGTGTTGACCGATCGACGAATGCCGATCGTGGCAAGCGACCACGTTTCAGTCGTCGCCCATATATTCGCGCAGCGCTTGCGGCGAATGGTTCTCGCCGATCGACATCGCCAGGACGCGTGAAATATGGCGGCGCGGCAGATGCGTCTCCGCTGCCCATTGATTGATTTGCCTCTGGATCTTGTCCAAATCCTTCTTCGAAGTCGGGCTTTCGGCGATGTCGAGGCCGGCGTCGCGCAACGCCGCGGCCATATCGCCCGAGATGACGAACGCATCCCAACCCAGCCAGCGCAGGAAATACTGGCCCGTGTTGCCGCCCAGCCGGCTGCCATGCTTGCCGAGCCAGGCCATCAGCCCGACCTGGTCATCATCGGGCCATTCCGCAAGGAATTTGCCGAAACCGCCATATTCCTTCGACACACGCTCGACAAAGGCAGCATTGTCGCGAACGGATCTGATCTTCTGCGGGTTGCGTACGATGCGCTGGTCGGCCGTCAGATCGTGCCAGAAATCATCGGGCTGGAACAACAGCCGCTTCGGCTCAAAGCGCAGAAACGCCTCCTCGAAGCCAGGCCATTTCTGCTCGATGACGCGCCAGACGAAACCGGCGGCGAAGACGCGCTCAGCCATAATGGAGAGAATGCGGTCATCGGGGATGTCAGCCACGGCGGCATTGTCAGGCGCCGGACCAAGCAGCGACGTCAGTTCCTCTTCGCCGCCCTTACGTTTTGCGGCGCGAGCGCGAATTTTCTTGAAATCGGCCATTGGTCCCTCGGCAACTGGAATCAATCTAACACTTCCCGTGCGAGCCGGCAGCCTCTACCTCTTACGGCAAGCCTAAGACCCTGGAGATGGCCATGAACAAGACGATCGACGATCTGGCGAACCGCTGGCTCAAGCGGCGGCCGGACGGCCTCAGCCAGCTCGAAAGCCGGGTGCTGCAATCGACGCTCGAACGCACCACCATCTCGCGCGACACCAACAAGGCCGTTGCCTTCCACCAGACCTTCGGCGACCGGCTTGCCGATACGATCGCCCGCATCGGCGGGTCATGGTCCTTCATCCTGACCTTCATCGCCTTTCTGGTCCTATGGACGGCGGGCAATGTCTGGCTCCTGTCGCGTGACGCCTTCGATCCCTACCCGTTCATCTTCCTCAATCTCGTTTTGTCGATGGTAGCCGCCTTGCAGGCGCCGGTGATCATGATGGCGCAGAACCGCCAGACCGAACGCGACCGCATCGACGCCGCCCACGATTACGAGGTCAACCTGAAAGCCGAGATCGAGATCATGGCGCTGCATGAAAAGCTGGATGAACTGCGCCACGGCCAGATTCTCGGCATGCGCGACGAGATCGTGCAACTGACCGAGATGATCAAGCGGATCGACGAAAGGCTGTCTTCGCAGCAGTCGGCTTCATGATCGACGCGATCCACCATTTCATCGAACAATACGGGCTGCTCGCGGTCTTTGTCGGTTGCGTCGCGGAGGGCGAAAGTGCTGCCATTCTCGGCGGCTTCTTCGCCCACCAGCAGGTCTTCGTGCTGTGGCACGCCGTCCTTGCGGCCGGCCTCGGCGCCTTTGTCGGCGACACTTTCTTCTTCATCCTCGGACGAAGCTTTGCCGACCATCCCTATGTCGTCAGATTGCGCAAGCGGCCCGGCTTTCGCCGCGCCTTTCGCCTGCTCAACACCCATCCCGACATTTTCGTGCTGTCGAACCGCTATATCTACGGCATGCGTCTCGTCGGCGGCATTGCAGCCGGGCTCTCCAATATCACAGCGCCGCGCTTCGTCATCCTCAACGCGCTTTCATCGGCGGTCTGGGCGGTGCTGTTCGGTACGATCGGTTATGTCTTTGGACTTGGCGCAGAGCACTTCATCGGCCAGGCGCTGATGCATCACGAACGGTTGCTGATCGGTCTTGGCATCGGCCTGACCGTGGCCGTTCTGGCATGGCTCGTCGCCCGTCACATCGCCAGGAGGGAACGCGCCAGGGAAGGCTGATCGTCAATCCACCCCGAGCGCCCGATCCCCCCGATCGAGGATGAGCGGGACGATCAGGTCTTCCTCGTCGGCAAGATGTCTTGTCAGCATGGCGATCAGCCGGCTGTTTTCGTCGGCATAGGCGTCGGCTGCAAAGCGCTGTCTGTCTTCGCTCTCCTGCAGCGTCTTGATGAAGGCATTGGCCGCCTCGGCATTGCGCTCCAGCCCTTCATGGATGGTGTGGTGGTCGGCATCGAGAATCTCGAAGCCGCGCTTCAAACGGGGCTCGGCCTTGGCGAATACCGGGAAATATTGATAATCCTCGACATTGTGGTGACCGTCGAGATGCCCAAGAAAATGATTGAGGCGCGGCGCGAACCAGCGCGCGAAATCAGGCGCCGTCAGCCGTCCCTCACGGAAGTCGTCAATGCCGTTGGCCAGCATGCCGCCGAGTTCGCGGAACATGTCGTGCCGCTGCAGCCACATATTGGCGATGCCGTGGACGTTGGCATGGTCCTGCCAGTTTTCACGCGGGTATTTTTCGACGAGCCAGCGCAGATCGTCTGGCAGGCCCACGCGTTCGAGAAGCAGAAAATTGACGGCCCCGGCCATGACAGTCTCCTTTGGTGACTGGCATATAGGCATCGAAAGGCTAGATCGGTAGCCCAGTGATCCGCTCGATAATGGCGATGCCCCAGACACCGGCGACGATGAGCACCGAAATCAGCACCGCCAGCGAACCGCAATCCTTGGCCAACTGGATGTCGACATTGAACTCGCGGCTGAAAGCGTCGCATGCCGCCTCGATGCCGGTGTTAAGCACCTCGACCATGATCAAGAGCAGCACCGCGCCGATCAGCAAGGCATAACCGCGCCACGAGATCGAAACGAACCAGCCGAGCGGCAGTGCCAGCGCCAGCAGCATCAGCTCCTGCTGGAAAGCCTTCTCGCTGGCGGCCAGCTTGCGAAACGCCCGCACCGAATTGAAATAAGCGTCGATCAGCCGCTGCATGCCAAACCCCTTTGCGAATCACCGGCACGGGATAATGCAATGGCTGGCCAGATCAATGGAATAAGGTGACTTGTCCAAGATTCATTCAGCAACCGGTATGGACGATGTCGACTTTTCAAACTGCGGCAGCCCGTCGTCGATCGAATAATAGTCGCCCTTGTCACCGACGAAGATATGGCATTCCCCCTCAAGACCTGTCGGCTTGTCGAACGATCCCGCCATGACTGAAACGTAGTCCTGGTCTCGCGGCTTCCAGAACAGCACCGACCCGCATGCCTTGCAGAACCCACGCCTGGCGAAGGTAGAGGCTTCGTACCAGGTGATACTTTCCACGCCTTCGATCACGATGTCGACATTGGCAACATTGGTCGCGGCATAGAAATGTCCGCTCTGCTTGCGGCATTGCGAGCAATGACAATAGACGACGCCACGCAACGCTCCGTTCGTTCTGAAGCGGACGGCTCCACACAGACACGATCCCTGGTGACCACCACTCACGTCGATCCTCCTTGAAAGAAAAGTGCCTGGCATCGCCTTCAGGATTCCAGCTTTGCGGCGCACGCACGCAAGCAAATGCGACATGTACTGGCGTGGAGAATCCGAAATTCGGTTTCATTTTGAAGCGTGCGATGCGCGAATCGCGAATTCGGGCCGCTGCACCGGCGTTGTTTCCAACTGTTGGACGCGCGAACCAGAGCTTTTACAGCCCGCAGACAGAGAAAACCCGCGGAACCTTCGCCAGTTAAGAGAACTTTAGCGACAGCGCATTTATGGTCACCCTGCAAGTGAAGGCCGTGGGTGGGGACGCATCCCTTCGCAAGTTGTTCCGAAGCGTCGGTCGCATTCCCCAGGGTTCGGCGACAAAAGGGGATCCGCGAATTCCGCGGATCATCCGGGGGAAGAACCAGAATGCAGCCGGCAGCTGTCCCGACCGAACGCACCGACATCGCAGCCACTGTTGTCGCGACAATGCGCCAGTTGGGCGTGCTCGGCCTGCCGCGCAATTACGAGATCTTCTATGAGGCCCTGAGCGGCACCAATCGCGAACTCAGCCTGGCCGTCGTTTCGCTGAGCAGCCGGCCGACACAGGATGAACTGGATCAGATCGGGCGCACTTTCTTTGCCCACAACCATGGTCCTGGCATCGTCGAGCATGCCCGAGACGTCATTGCCAGGGAGCTCGAGGAGGTTGCTTCACTGCTGCGGAGCGAGCGCAGCCATATCGAGAAATACGGCAGGATCCTCGATGAGACATCGAGCGGCCTCAACGGCCGCAGCCTTCTCTCCCAGGATCTTTTGCACAAGATCGCCAACGCCATGGCGGTTGCCACCAATTCGACGATCGATCACGGCCGGCAGGTGGCCTCGACGCTCAGCGACAAGACGGCCGAACTCGAGACCGTCAAATCGAAGCTCGAGGAATACAAACGGTTGGCCGACACCGATCCCCTGACCCACATCTGGAATCGCCGCGCCTTCGACAAGGAAATCACCAGGATCTACAACAGCAACAGGGGTATCCTGTTCAACGCCCTGGTCCTTGCCGACATCGACCGCTTTAAGGACATCAACGACCGCTTCGGCCACCCGGTCGGCGACAAGATCATCCAGAGCATCGCCGATATCTTCCAGACCAGCATTCGCGGCGACATGTTCGTTGCTCGCACCGGCGGCGAGGAGTTCGCGCTGATCGTCGAGGGCGCCAGCGAGGACGCCACCTATGACGTTGCAGAGCGTATTCGTGCCCTGATCGAGCAGACGCCGTTCACCAGCAGCCAGACGGGCACGAATTACGGCACCGTCACCGTCTCGATGGGTATCTGCATGGCGTCCGAAGCCGAAGGACCCGAAGATCTCTACACCAAGGCCGACCGGGCGCTCTATCGCTCGAAGGTCAGCGGCCGCAACCGCGTCACCAGGCACTCGACGATGGCTGGCCGAGCAGGCAAGAGCTGGCTGCTCTACAAGAAGGATTGAGACTCCCGTTTGCAGATTGTTTTGCGTCCCGCCCCTTTCCATATGAATTTTTGTGGCCTATATTTTCTACAGAAATAGGAAGGCGTCGCAATGCAATCTCAAACCGCTGCCAAGACAGCCGAGAATGCAGTCCTGACCAAGGCAACGGTGCGCGCGGCCGATCTGCTGGACATCACCGCCAGAATGCTGGCCTCGGTGATCGGAGTTTCGGAGGCCACGGTTTCGCGCATGCGCAGGAACGAATTCGTGCTCGAGCGCGGCACCAAGCCATTCGAGCTTGCCGTGTTGTTCGTCAGGCTGTTCCGCTCGCTCGACGCCATTGTCGGCGGCGACGCGGTCGTCGCCCGGGCATGGCTGAAGAACGCCAACACGGCGTTCGACGCTGCTCCGCTTGAAAAGATCCTCACCATCACCGGGCTCGTCGATGTCATTGCCTATCTGGACTCCCGACGCGCTCTCGTCTGAGACCGTCGGCATCGACAGCAAGTACTGGCGCATGGTCGAAGCGCAGCACCATGTCTCGACGCTGAAAATCGTCGACACGCTCGACGAACAGGCGATGCTGGAAGACCTGATCGAGGAAACCAAGCCGCAGATCCCAATTGAATGCCGCCATCTCCACTATCTCCTGGCGACGCCCTTCCGCTACGGCTCGGTCTATCCGCACGGTTCGCGCTTCCGCCGTGCCGGCAGGACCAAGGGCGTCTACTATGCGGCCGAGACCATGATGACCGCGGTGGCCGAAATGGCCTTCTACCGGCTGCTGTTCTTTGCCGAGTCGCCCAAAACACCCTGGCCAAGCGACGCCGCCGAATACACGGCCTTTGCGGCCGCGATCAAATGCGCCAAGGTGATCGATCTCACCCGGCCGCCGCTCGATCGTGACGCAACGGCATGGACGCATCCGACCGACTATGCCGCTTGCCAGGCCATTGCCGATACTGCCCGCGAGGCCGGGCTGGAGGCGATCCGCTACCGCTCGGCGCGCGATCCCAAGGGCGCCAACATTGCGCTGCTGACCTGCCGCGGCTTTGCCAAGGCAAAGCCGCTGGAGCCGCGGACCTGGCGCATCCGGCTTGGTGCGTTCGGCGTGCAGGCGATCTGCGAGTTTCCGGAAAAGCGCATCGAGTTTTCAAGGACGGCGTTTGCTGACCCCAGACTCGCCGGCCTGCGCTGGGAACGCGGGCACTGAACCAACTAAAAGAAAAGCGCCGGATTTCTCCAGCGCTTTTTCCGTCAGCCGTTCAGGCCGAAATCGAGCCTAACCGTTCGCAACCTGCTTGTGCTGCACCGGGTGGCTCTTCTTGAGCAGGTCTGACACCAGGAACGCCAGTTCGATCGCCTGGTCGGCGTTGAGGCGCGGGTCGCAATGGGTGTGGTAGCGGTCCTGCAACTCCTCGGCGGTGATGGCGCGCGCGCCACCGGTGCATTCGGTGACGTTCTTACCGGTCATCTCGACATGGATGCCGCCCGGATGCGTGCCTTCGGCGCGGTGCACTTCGAAGAAGGTCTGAACCTCCTTCAGGATGCGGTCGAACGGCCGCGTCTTGTAGCCGGCGGCCTCGATCGTGTTGCCGTGCATCGGGTCCGACGACCACACCACCGAGCGGCCTTCCTTCTGCACCGCGCGAACCAGCTTCGGCAGATGGTCGGCGACCTTGTCGGAGCCGAAACGTGCAATCAGCGTCAGCCGGCCGGGTTCATTTTCGGGGTTGAGCAAGTCGATCAGCTCCAGCAAGCCGTCCGGCGTCAGCGACGGACCGCATTTCAGGCCGAGCGGGTTCTTGATGCCGCGGCAATATTCGACATGCGCATGGTCGGGCTGGCGGGTGCGGTCGCCGATCCAGATCATATGGCCCGAGGTAGCGTACCAGTCGCCGGAGGTCGAATCGACACGCGTCAGCGCCTCCTCGTAGCCGAGCAGCAGCGCCTCATGGCTGGTATAGAAATCGGTCTCGCGCAGCGCGTAGTTGGTTTCCGAAGTGATGCCGACGGCCTTCATGAAGTCCATCGTCTCGGTGATGCGGTTGGCGAGCGACTCGTATTTCTCGCCCTGCGGGCTGTCGGACACGAAGCCGAGCATCCAGCGGTGCACATTCTCCAGGCTGGCATAGCCGCCTTGCGCGAAGGCGCGCAGAAGGTTGAGCGTCGCCGCCGACTGGCGGTACGCCATCTCCTGGCGAGCGGGATCCGGAATGCGCGACTTCGGGTCGAATTCGATGCCGTTGATGATGTCGCCGCGATAGCTGGGCAGCGTCACCTCGCCCTTGGTCTCATTGTCGGACGAGCGCGGCTTGGCGAACTGGCCGGCAACGCGGCCGACCTTGACCACCGGCTGCGCGCCGGCGAAGGTCAGCACCACCGACATCTGCAGGAAGACGCGGAAGAAGTCGCGGATGTTGTCTGCGCCGTGCTCGGCGAAGCTCTCGGCGCAATCGCCACCCTGAAGGAGGAATGCGTCACCGGCAGCGACCGAAGCGAGCTGCTTCTTGAGCTTGCGCGCCTCACCGGCAAAAACCAGCGGCGGAAAGGTTGCGAGCTGGGCCTCCGTGTTCTTCAGCGCTGCAAGGTCCGGATAAGCAGGAACCTGCTTGATCGGCTTTGCTCTCCACGAATTCGGCGACCATTTCGTCATCGCTGCACCCAACGCTCTTTCCAGCGGCCTATACTCCGCCATTCCCGCCCCAATTGGGGATCGCGGCTCCATACACGAAGCCGATTTCCTATTCTAGACCGGAATTTCAGCGCTGGCGAATGGTCCGAGGCTAGCTACGCCGCCTTCTCCACCAGCCGTGCCAACTGCGTCATGACGACCGCCGAGCCCGCCAGCCTCTTCTCGGCTGTCGGCCAGTCGCGCACGAAGACGACACTGTGGTCCGGCCGGATCTTGGCCAACGATCCCTGTTCGCCAATGAACTTGACCAGCCCGACCGGGTTGGAGAATTCGCGCTTGCGGAAATGGATGACGACGCCCTTCGGCCCGGCGTCGAGTTTTTCGACATTGGCCTTGCGGCAGAGCGCCTTGATGAAGACGATCTTCAACAGATGCTTCACCTCCTCCGGCAGCGGGCCGAAGCGGTCGATCAGCTCGGCGCCGAAAGCGTCGATTTCCTCGGTGTTTTCGAGATCGCCGAGACGGCGATAAAGCGCCAGCCGGAGCTGCAGGTCCGGAACATAGCTTTCCGGGATCATCACCGCCGTGCCGACGGCAATCTGCGGCGACCAGCCGCCATCCTGCACCTCGCCCGAATCCTTCACCTCGGCGACGGCTTCTTCCAGCATCTGCTGGTAGAGTTCGAAGCCGACCTCCTTGATGTGTCCGGACTGCTCCTCGCCGAGAAGATTGCCGGCGCCTCTGATATCGAGGTCGTGGCTGGCCAGTTGGAAGCCGGCGCCCAGAGTGTCGAGCGATTGCAGCACCTTGAGCCTCCGCTCGGCGGTGTCGGTCAGCTTGCGGTTGGCCGGCAGCGTGAACAGCGCGTAGGCCCGCACCTTCGAACGGCCGACGCGGCCGCGCAATTGGTAGAGCTGCGACAGGCCGAACATGTCGGCGCGGTGGATGATCAGCGTGTTGGCGGTCGGAATATCAAGGCCGGATTCGACGATGGTGGTCGACAACAGCACGTCGTACTGGCCGTCATAAAAGGCATTCATGATGTCGTCGAGTTCGCCCGGCGGCATCTGGCCATGAGCCACCGCCACCTTCAACTCCGGCACGGATTCCTTCAGGAAATCATGTATTTCCGAGAGATCGCTGATGCGCGGCACCACATAGAAAGAATGGCCACCGCGATAGCGTTCGCGCAGCAGCGTCTCGCGGATCACCAGCGGATCGAAGGGCGATATGAAGGTGCGCACCGCCATGCGATCGACCGGCGGCGTGGCGATCAGCGACAGCTCGCGCACCCCGGTCAACGCCAGTTGCAGCGTTCGCGGGATCGGCGTCGCCGACAGCGTCAGCACGTGCACGTCGGTCTTCAGGTCCTTCAGCCGTTCCTTGTGCTTGACGCCAAAATGCTGCTCTTCGTCGATGATCAGCAGACCAAGGTTCTTGAACGAGATCGCGGAACCGAGCAGCGCGTGCGTGCCGATGACGATGTCGACCTGGCCTTCGGCGATGCCTTTCTTGGTCTCGGCCAGTTC
>NZ_RZQA01001309.1:0-1117 GCF_004022915.1 Mesorhizobium sp. M7A.F.Ca.US.006.04.2.1 | reverse complement strand
TGGGTTTCCACTTCGCCATTGCCGCGGTTCTGTGCTGGCTGATTGCGGGGAACCTGGCGGCGGCCGCACTTGGCGCAGTTGTTTTCGGCAACCCGTTGACGTTTCCCTGTTGTGGGGCGCCTCCTGGGAGACCGGTAAGATCATGTTGCACGACCGTCTGCCAAGTCACGGCCCGCCTGCGCACCTGAGCGAGATGTTGCATAACCTTTCGTTTTCGCAACTGTGGGGGACCAGTGCTCAAGCCGATGCTGATCGGCGCAGTGCCGCTTGGACTGATCTTTGGCCTGCTGTTCTATGGCATCATGGACGCAAGTTCACCACCACCATGCAGTGGGGGCGTCGTGCGAGGTTAGCGGGCAGTCTCCTATCGAGATTGTGACCAGGCTCGGCGTCAAAATCCGCGCGTCGCCGCCTTGGACCCTCGAATTAACCGGAGATCTCGTCGCACGCTGCACACTTGTCTAAATCGCGGGCGTTTTGTGGGAACAAGCATCACGAAGGAGCGTAGCTCGCCACCTACCATCATGGAAGCACCGTGCTATGCTGAAGGAGCTACCCCGCAGGCGAGACGGCGCCAGACCCGCATGTGGCGTCATGCCTATTTTTTCAGTGAGGCACTCGACCGTCTATCGTTACAGCCGACCTGTAAGGTTTGGCGAACACCGGTTGATATTCAGACCGCGCGACAGCTTCGACCAGAGACTTCTAGACCACGCCATGGTCGTTGACCCCGAGCCGAAAGAGCTCCGGTGGATCCACGACGTTTTCGGAAACTGCGTTGCGGTGCTTGATTTCAAGGCGGCGGCTAAAGCACTACACTTCGAAACAGCCATTCGGCTTGACCATACGCCGCAGCACTCGCCGGATTTCCGCATCGACGAAGCAGCACTCCGCTATCCCTTCTCCTACGAATTTTCTGGATGTATTAGCTCGCAGCGAAGCCGACTTTACGCTCGCCTTCCGGCGTCTGGGCGACGACCTCGCCGCCCCGGACGCTCAGGGCGGGGCGCGGCAGTTGTTTGAGGATCCAGGCGCATTCGATGTTTGGTCGGAGCGCTGGCGCGAGCGCATCGCAAGCGATGCTGCCGACACGGCCGCGCGCCGGGCGGTCATGCAT
>NZ_RZQA01001308.1:0-1118 GCF_004022915.1 Mesorhizobium sp. M7A.F.Ca.US.006.04.2.1 | reverse complement strand
GCCATGGCCCTTGAGGAAGTTGGCGGTGGAAGCCAGCGCCGTGCCCTTGTCGCGCAGGTTTCCGCCGCCGACGCCATATTTCAGGACGTTTCCTGGCAGGAACTGCGTGTGTCCGATCTCGCCATGCGCGGCCCCGACCGACGAGGCTGTCAGCGCCCCGCGATCGACCAGCTTCAGGGCGGCGATCGCATGCGGGTAGAAGAACCCCGGGCGGCGGCAATCATAGGCAAGCGTCAAAATCGCAGAGACGGTGTTCTGGTTGCCCATGGCCGAACCGAAGCCGGTTTCCATACCCCAGATGGCCAGCAACACGCCCGGCGACACGCCGTAATTCGCTTCGATCTTGGAGAACAGCGCCGCATTCGACTTTTTCAGCGACCGGCCCTTGGAGATAATCGCCGCGCCGCCGCGCCGCCGCATGAAATCGTCCACCGAGCCGCTGAAGGCCTTGTGAATGCCGCGGTCGACGGAGATCGTCTTTGTCGCGTAGTTCGCCCCGGCCAGAGCGGCCAGCCCCTTGGCGCCCACACCTTCCGACCTGGCCTGCGCGGCAAAGTCCTGCTTCCAGGCCTCGAAGCCGGCGCCGGTCTTGCCGCAGCTGGCCGCTGCCTGTGCGCCCGTCGCCAGCGCAAGCACCGCCATCGCGGCCGCTGCAAACATCTTTCCCTTGGCAAGAATTGCCATGTTGATCTCCTGGTTGCCTGAATCACGTCCCAATTGCGAACTTGCCAGCGAAACGCGCACTTGTCACTGTCACCGCTGCAATGCTGGCGAATGCCGTGGAATTTGCCTAGGATCAAGTGATTATTGTGGCAAGGGGGCTGCATGCAAGACGTTGATGTCGTCATCATCGGCGCCGGCTCGGCGGGTCTTGCCGCTGCCAAAACCCTGCAGGCGGCGGGGCTTTCCTTCACGCTGCTCGAAGCGATGGACAGAATCGGCGGGCGAGCCTGGACCAGCGACCAGCATTTCGGCGTGCCTTTCGACATCGGCTGCGCCTGGCTGCATGCCGCCGACCGCAATCCCTATTTTCCCGAAGCGCAAGTGGCAGGCTGGACGTTGCATCATCACGACATGAATGTCGATCATCTCTACTACCGCGAGCGCAAGGCGAGCGA
>NZ_RZQA01001307.1:0-1120 GCF_004022915.1 Mesorhizobium sp. M7A.F.Ca.US.006.04.2.1 | reverse complement strand
GCCTGTCATCGAGGAGTCAGGCACGCCCCTTTGCTTGGTCGAGGCTCGCCTACATCCAACCACACGCCGCCAACTGCGGCGGTGTCACGGATTGGCTGCGCGTGGCACACTTTCACGCAAGGCCAGGATTCCCATCTGGAGTCACGGAATGCAGGAACTCCCGTCAGCCTGGTTCACATTTGCGCCTTTGCCCGCAGCGTCAGCCGATGGAACATGATGCTGGTCGCCGCCGTTGGAAGAGCTTGGAGGCGGCCGCATGCACCTTGTCCAGATCCTGCTTCCTCGTTCCGACAACGCGGGTGAGCCCTTCGCCAAGGAAGACTTCGATCGTGTGAAGGACGAACTCGCCAATACGTTCAAAGGTGTCACCGCGTATTTTCGGACGCCCGCGGAAGGGGTATGGAGGGAGGGAAAAGAGTCCGACATGGACGAGATTGTCATCTTCGAGGTGATGACGGAAGAAGTCGATCTGCCCGATTGGCGAAGGCGCCGAGCGGAGTTGGAGCGCCGTTTCCGGCAGGACGAGATCATCATCCGCTACCTACCGATGGCATTGGTCTAAAGGTCCAGACGCCTCCGGGATTGGGTTTTGCCACCCTCCTTCCCGAGCTGAACTGCATTCGAAATCTGGAATGGCCTATTAGAGGTTTAATTACGATCCTTTGGACCTGCGTAATTCATTCAGTGGGTCTTCTGCAGGGCATAATATTGCGCATCGGTGGAATTAGCGAGGAAGGAAATATAACATACGTTCCATTAACAATTTAGACCGTTTGTCGATGTTTGTACTGATGACACTGTTATTTTAATGGTTGCAAGCCTTGCGAGTCAACCTGACGGGGTCAGTCTGGACAGGACCGAACCGCCTGCTTCAAAGGGTTGACCGGAAATGGGCGCATTGTTGGCTGTCCAGTGACTACGCTCCTACGGCGTCGGTCATTTTTCTTTTGCTGCCGCCGATCGGTTCTGGCCGGTCGGCGCCGTTGTCTTCGCGTCTTTCGAATGCGCTGCTATTGCAGGACCCGCGCCAGTCGACTTGCGCATATCGCCGTTGCCAGCGAGGCCGGGCTTCTTGCCGAGTAGTCTTGAAACGAGCGTACCTGGATATCCCATTGATACC
>NZ_RZQA01001306.1:0-1127 GCF_004022915.1 Mesorhizobium sp. M7A.F.Ca.US.006.04.2.1 | reverse complement strand
AGGTTGCATCGACTGGCGCCGCGGCTGACTGCAACTTGTCGACGTCGCTCTTGTGGGCAGAGTCGAGGTCGGCGGGCACCTGCAATTTTTGTTCGCCGGCAATACTCTCGAGTTTGGCGTTCGCAGCACCGTGGTCGGAGATCATCTTCTGAGCGAAATCCTTAAGGGTCGGATCCTGGAGCTTGCTTTGAGCGACCTTGCTGGACTGCACTTCGAACATCCCGCCGATCGCGGCCTTCGTGACGAAGTCCTGGGCCGTCTCTGCTGACAAGGCAGGCAGTACAGCGGTCATTGCGGTCGCGATCGACAGCGATGCCATGCGTAGTTTGGTTCTCATGCTTAGGTTCCTTGGTTGAGGAGGACGATGAACTCCAATCTCCCGGCGCCATCTTTGTTCCGAGCCTTGGTAAATGTCGGATATTTTCGGGGCGCCATTCCCGCCGTCACGAGCTGGGCGGAGTGACACCGATCCCAGATTGTCCAGGAACCCCAGACCGATCGAAGAGTTGCCATTGCTCGCAGAGGGGACCTGATGGCGGGAAAATCCAACGGTGAGTTCGGTTTGCTTGCCGGCAAAGAGCCTGAAGCAGACGGGACGGCCGACCAGAAGATCACCACACGACGGAAAGACGTCGGTAGCGCCACAGATTGCGCTTACCCAGGCATCCCGGCGGCGTCAGCCGGTCGACATGCGTGACCTTCGCCAAGTAAATTGCCGGGCAAGGCTCGTTTCTGAGGGTTAGCTTATGAAAGCCCGCCGCCCCATTTGCGAAGCGGCGGGCTTCATCCGCCCCAACTTGTCAAAGCTGATGCCAAACCTTTTTGGCTCTTTATAGGACAATGGCCCCTCCGACAGCGATCAAACAGACATCCGAAATGCCAGCAGCAGGGCGCATAAGGACGAGACGAGGGCAGCGGTGGCAAAAAACACGCCCTGCCAATCTGGCGGTGGCTCGGATATCAACTTGTCGGGGGGCGGCTGATTGTCATTCATGAAAGCAATTTGCGACGCCAAGTGTAGTTCCCCCTGATCCTTCAGGTTGTCGGCGGAAATGCTCGTCGCCTACCGCAGAACAACAAAACTCAAAATCGCCAATACGACGACCACCGCACCAACGAGCCACATG
>NZ_RZQA01001305.1:0-1130 GCF_004022915.1 Mesorhizobium sp. M7A.F.Ca.US.006.04.2.1 | reverse complement strand
AAGCGACGTGGTCGGCGCCGATGGCGACGGCCTTGCGGCCGCTTGCATTCGCCCTGGTGCCGATGGCGACGGCATCGGCGGAGTTTGCGACCGCGTTCGTTCCGGCGGCGATCGCGTTCTGGGCACTCGCGTTTGCGGTATCGCCCATCGCCAGGGCGCTCGCGCCACTCGCCGATGCGCTAACGCCCAGCGCCGTTGCGCGCGCGAGGGTCGCACGGGAGCCATTGCCGAGCGCCACGGCGCCAACATCCGTGCCCTGGGCACCCGACCCAATCGCGACCGAGCCGATTCCACTCGACAGAGCGGCATTGCCGAAAGCCAATGCGAAATTGCCTGAGGCGAGTGCGTTGGGGCCGAGTGTTGACGAGCTTATCCCCGTCGCACGGGAATTTACCCCGATTGCGACGGCGAACTGGGCCGATGCCACGCTTGTACGGCCGATCGCCGTGGCATCAGCCACGTTTGCCGTCACGTCCACGCCGATAGCGATCGCGCTCTGAGCGAGAGCCCCCGTTCCGGCAGCGGAGCGTGCGCCCAGATAGATGGAATTCACGCCGCTGGCGATGGATCCCGTGCCAATGGCGGCGGCGTTGGTCTGGCTGGCTTGAGCGTTGTGGCCGATCGACGCGGTGTTGCTGACGGCGACACCAATACCGGCATTGGTTCCGATCGCGATGTTGTCGTTGCCGGTGACCAGATTGCCCGCGGAGGCGGAGAGCGTTGCGTCATAGGCAACGGCGCCGTCACCAGTGCCGAGGGCGACATTGCGCTGCCCCGTGACGCCGGAGCCGGCGCCTCTCAAGACGCTTGGGACGCCGCCGCCGACAGCGGTATTCTGTCCGCCGCTGACGAGCGTGCCTGCCGCGACGCCCACCGCGACCGAGCTGGCATTTCCGGTGGTTGACCCGGCGCCGGCGCCCTGACCGACAGCAACCGTGCTGTCGCCGATCGCCAGCGCTTGCACCCCGAGTGCCGTTGAGCTGTTGCCGGTCGCCCTAGCAGCGTTGCCGACGGCGACGCCCGAGACTCCGCTGGCGTTGGCGCCGTTCCCGGCGGCGAGAGAATTGCCGCCGGTTGCCTGGCTGACCACTCCCAGCGCTATCGAATTGCCGCCGCTTGCGTTACTACCC
>NZ_RZQA01001304.1:0-1134 GCF_004022915.1 Mesorhizobium sp. M7A.F.Ca.US.006.04.2.1 | reverse complement strand
GTTGTCAGGAGGTGGGAGCAAACCCAACCCCCGCCTATCGCATGAGACCCGCCGAATTAATCGCAAGAGCGCGTGCAACCAACACAGTGCGCGGTAACCGAGGATATCTATAGCCTGGTGCGGCACGGGCATGCGCCTTAGTTCGGGCCGCTCGCGCGGGTCAAACCGGTTTGGAGTCCCGTCTTCTCAACGTAAAAATTTACCGAAAAAATTAACTTATGTTAGAGAATGCTAATAAATAGCTCCTACACTCCCGAGGCTGCTCTACATGTCAGCAGCCACGTTGCTTGAGGTTCGCAATCAGCCTTGAGCGTGGAAAATGGGTCGGGTACCAAAAACTTCCAATTCTAAGAAAGGGCACTTATCGGGCGCCACAGGTACCTTCGTTGGGGAAGGGTGAGTATCGGTATGGTTTCTACAGCAGGACTGCACAGTTACGGTTCGTCAAATCGATCAAGAGTTCCGTCCAGCGGCACAGAAAATCTCCACCAAGAAGCAGGTAAGCAATACCTTCTCATGCTGGACGGGAGGGCCTTGGACCGCGAGTGTCTCGCTTCGGCGCTTGAGGATCATGAATTGGGCATGGTGGTCGTCGCCATGGGTTCGATCGAGGAATGGCGCATAAGGAAGGGTTCGGCTTCTCCCCTTTCAACCATACTCTTCAACCTCGGCGGCCGGAAGGTCACCGATCAGGGCATTGCAGAAGAAATCAGGCATATTTCGTCCGAGTTCAAGACCGTTCCGGTGGTCATCCTGGCCGACACCGAAGATCTTGCACAGGTGCTGACGGCTCTCGAATGCGGCGCACGCGGCTACATTCCGACTTCGGTCGGGATCGATGTGTGTGTCGAGGCGATCAACTTGGCTGCAGCCGGAGGCATCTTCGTTCCGGCCAGTAGTGTCCTTTCCATGCGGCACCTGATAAAATCAGGCAACTGCGACGCCCGGCCCTTGACGGGCATGTTCACGCTCAGGCAGGCAGAGGTCGCCCAGGCACTGCGACGCGGCAAGGCGAACAAGATCATCGCCCACGAACTGAACCTTCGCGAAAGCACTGTGAAGGTTCACATCCGAAACATCATGAAGAAATTGAAGGCGACCAACCGCACGGAGGTCGCCTACAAGGTGAACGAT
>NZ_RZQA01001303.1:0-1140 GCF_004022915.1 Mesorhizobium sp. M7A.F.Ca.US.006.04.2.1 | reverse complement strand
GCTCGGCGCCATGGCGCTCGATACCAAGGTGGTCAGGATAGGGTCGGCAGGCGACGTTCGCAGCGCCGTGTTTTCCGCCGTTGACTACGGCAAGTCGGAATTTCCCAAGGTGCAGGCCGATGTCGAGGCCCGCGCCGCCGACGCGGTGACGGTGGCGACGGCGATTGCCAAGGACAGGGCAACGGCGGAAAAGGAATACGGTGTGCCTGCGGGCGTCGGACCGGTCATTTCAGTCAAGTTCACCGGCGTCGTCGGCGAAGGAAAATCTGGCATCTACAAAGTCGCCGTCGACGGCGTACCCGATACGTTGATGATCCGCGTGCAGACGGGACCGGCGATCAACGGGACGGAACTGCGTGACGCCACGGGCAAGATCACATTCGGCCAGTTCACCAACCAGATTGAGTACCAGGACGCCGGTTCGGCGCTGAACAATGAGATGAAGAAGGAAGTCCTGGCCAAGGTCGATACGAGCACCTTGACCGGCAAGACCATATCGGTGGTCGGCGCATTCAAGCTGGTCAACCCGAAGAGCTGGCTCGTCACCCCCGTGAGGCTGGACGTCAAATGAAACCGGCTGCCGACACCGGACCCGCGACTGGCGACGCCGTGCTTTCGGCGCGCAACATCGTCATGTCGTATGGCGGCGTCCATGCGCTCAAGGGCGTCAATTTCGACATCCATCGCGGCAAGGTCACCACGCTGTTCGGAGAGAATGGCGCCGGCAAGTCGACGCTGATGAAGATCCTCTCCGGCGTGGTCACGCCGACATCCGGCGACATCGTGCTCGACGGCAATCTCGTCAGCTTTTCTTCGTCCTCGGACGCGCGCGATCGCGGCATCTCGATCATCCACCAGGAACTCAGCCTGGCGCCCAACCTCAGCGTTCGCGACAACATCTTCATGGGCCGCGAACTGCGCACCAGGACCGGCCTCGACTTCGCCGAGGAGCAACGCCAGGCGCGCGCTCTGATGGCTGATCTCGAAGAGGACATCGATCCGATGACCCTGGTCGAGGATCTGCGCCTCGGCCAACAGCAGATCGTCGAGATCGCCCGGGCACTGTCGGTCGATTCGCGCATCCTCATCATGGACGAGCCGACCTCCGCGCTCAGCGCAACCGAGGTGGAAGTTCTGTTC
>NZ_RZQA01001302.1:0-1141 GCF_004022915.1 Mesorhizobium sp. M7A.F.Ca.US.006.04.2.1 | reverse complement strand
GGCCGATGGCGAAAGGCTCAATCTGTTCCGCAATTCAGGAGACGAAGCCAATCCAAAGCTGACGGCCTCGGTCGTGGAAGACGTCGCAAACGAGAACAAGGGATCCGGTGCGCGTCATCAGAGCAGCTCCGCCAATCCGGACAACAGTCAAATCGAGGAGGACAATTTTGCGGCCGGAACCGCCGAACTGCTCAACCGACACGTCCTCGGCGGAGAAATCGCCAATCTGATCATCATCGCCGCTCCTCGAACGCTTGGCGAACTGCGCAAGCACTATCATCAGAAATTATCGGACGTTCTGATTGGCGAAATCGCCAAGGATCTCACCGGCCATTCGGCCCACGAGATAGAGAAGGCAGTTGCCAGCGCCTAGACGCATAATCGACAGAACTCAAATCTGCATCGCGCCCGCGCTCTGATCGTATTCGCGCCTGCGTCGAATTGAAGGACTTTATCATGACAAAATCCATTGGATGGTTGGCCGCAGCAGTGCTTTGCATTACAGCGCCTGCTCAGGCCGCTGACGGCGCCTTTCTGAAATCGTTTGCCGGCAGCTGGGTTGGCAAGGGCACGGTCAAGGTCGACGCTGATTCCCAACCCATCAAAATCAACTGCAAATTTGCATCTGACGCGACTGAAAGCTCATTGGCGCTTAACGGCAAGTGTACAGGTTACGTGGTCTTCTCGCGGGCGATCGGCGCCGACGTGAAGACGAATGGCAAAACCTATACGGGCATATACACCGGATCGAGCACCGGTCCGGCTGGCCTCAGTGGCGGTCGATCAGGCAACGCACTGGTTCTAGGCATCCATTGGGCAAAGGAAGTCAATGGCGACCGTACGGCCCAGCTGAGGCTGGAAAAAGTTGGTGACAATGGGATGCGCCTAACGACGATCGATAAGGATCCGGCGACGGGCAAGACCATTGTGATCAGTCGGATTGATCTCAGCCGCTCCTAGCGTCTGGTCGGCAAATATCCGACGCCTCGCTAGTCGAAGACGGGGCTGCCGGGCCGACTATTACGTGAGCTCGTAGTAAAAATCGCAAATCAGGTCCGCGACTTTGACGGCTTCAAAGTCAGTCATGTGCGCAGCTGTCTCAACAGCCACGACCCCCATATCGTCCTGATCGATCGCCAGA
>NZ_RZQA01001301.1:0-1144 GCF_004022915.1 Mesorhizobium sp. M7A.F.Ca.US.006.04.2.1 | reverse complement strand
TGTCGAGCAGCTCTCCACCGCCAATTCGGGTGGCAGGGCGTCCATCAACCTGACCGGCAACGAATTCGGTCAAGCCATTTATGGAAATGGCGGTGCCAACAAGATCAATGGCGGCGGTGGCGCCGACAAGATGACCGGCTATGGCGGCAATGACACCTATTACGTCGACAATGCCCACGACAAGGTGGTGGAGCAGAGAGGAAGCGGCCTCGACAAGGTTCTTGCCTCGGTGAGCTTCGCTCTTTCGGCTGGCTCGCACATCGAGCAACTCGCAACCACCAAGACGTCCGGCAAGGCCGCCATCAATCTGACCGGCAACGAATTCGGACAGACCATTCACGGCAATGCCGGTAACAACAAGATCGACGGTGGCGGCGGGGCCGATACGCTGACCGGGCACGGGGGCAGAGATGCCTTCGTGTTCAGTACCGCCCTTGGTTCTGGAAACGTCGACACGATCACTGATTTCAACAAAGCCCAGGACAAGATCCACCTCGACCATTCCATCTTTGCCGGTCTCGATCAGGGGGGCCTCTCGTCGGACGCTTTCTTTGCCGGCAAAGCGGCGCATGACAGTTCCGATCACATTATCTACAACAGTTCGACCGGAGCTCTTTCTTTCGACAGCGACGGCGTCGGAGGCGCAAACCAGATCCATTTCGCGAGCCTCTCTCCGCATCTGTCGATTACCGCATCGTCTTTCCTGGTCACCTGACGCTCCAGCGACGAATGCCTTAAAAGGTCGGCGAGGTCTTGGGGCCTCGCCGACAGTCGTTTGGGCCGAGCGTCCGAACTTCGCGCCCATCAGCGAGCCGCGGAGTTCAGGTCCGCCACGCCTTACTCCAGCCACTCATCGTGCCCACTTCAGGCAATGCCGTGGGGGCGTCCCGGTGAGACTGCATCGGCAAGGCAGGAGGGACATTAGCGCTCCCCACTGCGAGGGAATCTCGCCTCACTGGTCCTACCCCTTTCCAAACATCATGGTGTCATTCAAACGGACGAGGACAGGAACCCGGCCTCCCCATAGCGTGCACTCGGGCGGGATGCGCTCATAGGTGATGAAACCGGGCCGTGGCAGCATCGAGAGCGTCAGTTACTCGATTGCCCGCCGTGTGCGCTGGGGAGAGGCAGATGAACCCACATC
>NZ_RZQA01001300.1:0-1147 GCF_004022915.1 Mesorhizobium sp. M7A.F.Ca.US.006.04.2.1 | reverse complement strand
GATAGGGATAGAGCGGGAAGCGATCGGTCAGCGCCACGACCTTGGCCTTGACCGCTGCTTCGACGGCGGCATTGCCCTCGTCGGAATTGGCGACCTTGAGACCATCCAGCACTTCGGCGATCAGCTTGCCGATCTCCCGGAATTCGGCCTGGCCGAAGCCGCGCGTGGTGCCGGCCGGGGTGCCGAGACGCACGCCCGAGGTGACAAAAGGCTTTTCCGGGTCGAACGGAATACCGTTCTTGTTGCACGTGATGTTGGCGCGGCCCAGCGCCGCCTCGGCGCGCTTGCCGGTGGCGTTCTTCGGACGCAAATCGACCAGCATCAGATGGTTGTCTGTGCCGCCGGAGACGATGTCGAGACCGGTTTCCTTGAGGCTGGAGGCGAGCGCCTTGGCGTTGGCGGCGACGCTCTCGGCATAGACCTTGAAGCTTGGCTTCAGCGCTTCGCCGAAGGCAACCGCCTTGGCGGCGATGACATGCATAAGCGGGCCGCCCTGCAGGCCGGGGAACACCGCCGAATTCATCTTCTTGGCGATGTCCTCGTCATTGCACAGGATCATGCCGCCGCGCGGGCCGCGCAGCGACTTGTGCGTCGTGGTCGTCACGACGTGGGCATGCGGCAGCGGCGACGGATGCACGCCGCCGGCGACCAGCCCGGCGATGTGCGCCATGTCGACCATCAGATAGGCGCCGACCGCGTCGGCGATCTCGCGAAAACGCTTCCAGTCCCAGACGCGGGAATAGGCGGTGCCGCCGGCCAGGATCAGCTTCGGCTTGGTTTCATGCGCGGTCTTCTCGATGGCATCCATGTCGAGCAGATGGTCGTCCTGGCGCACGCCATAGGAGACGACCTTGAACCATTTACCGCTCATGTTGACCGGCGAACCGTGGGTCAGATGGCCGCCGGAATTGAGGTCGAGGCCCATGAACGTGTCGCCCGGCTGCAAGAGCGCCAGGAAGACGGCCTGGTTCATCTGGCTGCCGGAATTCGGCTGGACATTGGCGAAGTTGCAGCCGAACAGCTTCTTGGCGCGCTCGATGGCCAGTTCCTCGGCCACGTCGACAAACTGGCAGCCGCCGTAGTAGCGCTTGCCCGGATAGCCCTCGGCATATTTGTTGGTCATGATCGAGCCCTGCGCCTCAAGCAC
>NZ_RZQA01000012.1:0-22699 GCF_004022915.1 Mesorhizobium sp. M7A.F.Ca.US.006.04.2.1 | reverse complement strand
CGCCCGGTCGGTGGCCGCTTGTCCCGAAATGCCGCCGAGTTCAAAAATCTCGGTCAACTGACGGCTGACGCGGATCGACGGGTTCAGCGCCTTGCCCGGGTCCTGATAGACCATGGAGACGCCTTCGGCCCGCGCCCGCCTGAGCGCCTCGGCGTCGAGTTTCATCACGTTCTGGCCGTCGAGCGATATCGTGCCGCCGGTGATAGAACCGTTTCTCGGCAGATAGCGCACCACCGTAAGCGCCACGGTGGATTTGCCGCAGCCGGATTCGCCGACCAGGCCATAGGCTTCGCCCTGGCCGATGGTGAGGCTGAGGTTACGCAGCACGGCGCGGTTGCGGCCGGCGACGCGGTAGGCAACCGAAAGATCGGTGACTTCGAGTGCGTTTTCGGCCTTGGCGGAGTTAGTCATTGAGCGCTCCGTGAACGCCGTCGGCGGCCAGGTTGACGCCGATGACCAGCGAGGCGATGGCGAGCGCATCGAACAGCACCGTCCACCAGAAGCCGCCGCCGATCATGCCGTAATTGTTGGAGATCGACAGCCCCCAGTCGGGCGAGGGCGGCTGGATGCCGAAACCCATGAAGGAGAGCGTGGCGACGGCGAAGATGGCATAGCCGAGCCGCACAGTGGTTTCGACCAGGATCGGCGGAATGACGTTGGGCAGGATCTCGACGAACATCGTATGCAGGGCACTTTCATGCCTTAGCTGCGCGGCAGCGACATAGTCGAGTTCACGCTCGGCCAGCACCGCGGAGCGCACGGTGCGCGCGATGATCGGCGCGAAGCTCAAGCCGATGACGACGATGACCGTCGTCTTCGAGGTGCCGAGCGCAACGATCGCCAGCAACGCAACGATGACCACCGGGATCGCCATGAAGGCTTCCAGGATTCGGCTGACGACATCGTCGACGAGGCCGCGAAAATAGCCGGTGACGAGGCCGAGCGCCGTGCCGGCCACTGTCGCCAGCAAGGTCGCCAGCGGGGCGACGGTCAGGATGTCGCGCGAGCCGACGATGACGCGCGAGAAGACGTCGCGGCCGATCTGGTCGGTGCCGAACCAGTGTTCGGAAGAAGGCGGCGCCAGCGCGTTGATGATGTCGTCGGCGAGCGGGTCGTAGGGTGCGAAGTGCTCGCCGAACAGCGCGCAGGCAACCCAGAACAGCACGATGGCGAAACCGACAAGGAATGTTCGCGAGCGCAGCAGCGAGAAGAAGACCTCGGCCAGCGGGCCGCGCGGGCGCGTGTCGTCGGGTGTCGAGGAGGTGGTCTGGATGGTGCTCATTGGTCTGACCCCAGCCGGATGCGCGGATTGAGCACGGAGTAGAGGAAGTCGGCGACAAGAGTGGCCACGGCATAGACGATGCCGATGGTGAGGATGCCGGATTCCAGCATCGGGAAATCCTTGCCGCGCGCGGCAGTGAAGATCAGCGAGCCGATGCCCTGGTAGCGAAACAGCGTTTCGATGACGACAAGGCCGCCGATGAGGTAGCCGGTCTGCGTGGCGATAACGGTGATGGTCGGCAGCAGCGCATTGCGCAGCACATGGCGCCAGATCACCGTGCGCCAGGGCAGGCCCTTCAGCACGGCCGTTCGCGTGTAGTCGGAATCGAGCGCTTCGATCATGCCGGAGCGCGCCATGCGGGCGATGTAGCCGAACAGCACCAGGAACAGCGGCAGCGACGGCAGGATCAGGTAGTAGAGCTGCGTGAAGAAGCCGGCGTCGCGCGGCCATGCGGCCGATATCGGCAGCCAGCGCAGCCAGACACCAAAGATCAGGATCAGGATGATGCCGGTGACGAATTCCGGCAGCACCGTCACCGACAGACCGCCGAGGCTGATGATGCGGTCGAGCGGGCGGTTGAGGTTGAGCGCGGCGACGACGCCGCCGAGGATGCCGATCGGTACCACCAGCACGAAGGCGACCGCCGCCAGCTTCATCGAATTGCCGAGCGCATCGATGACGAAAGGCGCGACCGGCGAGCGGAAGATGTAGGACGTGCCCATGTCGCCCTGGACGAAATTGGAGATCCAGCCCCAGTACTGTGCCAGCAGCGGGCGATCGACACCGAGCGTGTGATTGAGCGCGTCGACCGCGCGCTGGTCGGCGAACGGACCCAATATGGCGCGCCCGACATTGCCGGGCAGCACCTGGCCGCCCAGGAACACCATGATGCTGAGCAGGAACAGCGTCACCAGCGACAGCGAGACACGCCGGGCAAGGAAGGAGAGAATGGCTAAGACTCCTTGTGGAGCCAGCCCCATGCGGGAGCTGGCTGTTAGAGGATTGGCTTTCCCTTTGAGCATGATCCCGAAAAGTGGGGACCGGTTTTCGGAAAAGGTCATGCTCCAACAAAGAGTTAGTTCAGGCTTTCGATGCCTTGTCGAGGAACAGCTGCGACATGGCGGTCGGCTGTACGCCGGCCACGCCCTTCGCCGTCGCCGTCAGATAGTCGTAGAAATAGCCGAAAATAACAGGCGTTTCCTCGAGCAACAGCTTCTGGATCTTGCCGGCGTCGGCCTTCTGCGCCTCGAGGTCGAGTGCTGCGATGTAGCTGGTCGCCAGCGCGTCATAGTCCTTGTTCTTGAAATGCGCCGCATTCCAGGTGCCTTCGCTCTTCAGCGGTGCCGCAAGATAGACGTTCGGCACGCCGCGGTGGCCGTAGTCGGTGATGCCCATCACCGAATCCAGCCAGTTCGACTTGCCGAACACCGCGTCTCCGTAATAGCCGCTCTGGTCGAGGATGTTGAGGTCGAGCTCGACGCCGATCTCCTTGACCCAGTTCTGGATGAGCTGGGCGTATTCGGGGATTTCCAGGTAGCGTTCGGTGGTCAGGGTTATCTTGAAGCCCTGGCCAAGGCCGGCTGCTTCCATGAGCTGCTTGGCCTGGGCGATATCCTGCTTGCGTTGCGGCACGCTCGTATCGGTCGAAGGATAGACGGCGGCGAACGGGCTGTCATTGCCCAGGGCGGAGCGTCCCTTCATCAGGCCGGCGGCCAGCTTGTCGCGATCGAGGCAGAGCGCAATGGCTCGGCGCACGCGCGCATCCTTCAACGGACCCTCGTCGCAGCGCATGTGCAGCTGCTGATGGGCCGACGACTTCAGGCTGATGATGTCGATGTTCGGATCGTTGAGCAGAGCGACGCCGGCCAACACCGGCATCTGGTTGATGATGTCGACCTGTCCGCCCTGCAGCGCCAGGATCTGCGGCTGCATGTCGGTGAAGAAGGTGAATTCGGTGCGCTCGGGCAAGGCCTTGGGACCCCAATAGTCCTCGTTGCGGACGAAGGACGCGCCGACCTTTGCCGTGTATTTCTCAATTCTGAACGGCCCGGTGCCGTCGAAGCTCTTTTCGTAGTCGCCCTTGTAGCTCGCCGGGATGATGACGGCGTTGTAGTTGTCGGACGACAGCATGTAGGGGAAGTTGCCGTTCGGCGCATCGAGGTGGAATTCCACCGTGTAGTCGTCGACCTTCTTTGAAGCGCCTTTCTGCAGGATGCCGGTGAACACCGACAGCGCATTGGACGAGTTGGCCGGGTCGGCAAGGCGGTCGATGCTGGCCACGACGTCGTCGGCCTTCATCTCGCCGCCGCTGTGGAATTTTACGCCCTTGCGCAGCTTGAAGGTCCACACCGTGCCGTTGTCGTTCGGTTTCCAGCTTTCGGCCAAGGCCGGCTGCAGCACCAGATCGGGGCCGTCGACGCAAAGGAATTCGGCAACCTGCTGCATGATCAGCAGGCCGCCGGCGTCTGCAATGCTGACCGGGTCGATCGTCGCCGCCGGCACACTGCTGGCGACGCGGATGGTGGCGCCCGGCGCGCCCTGGGCGCGCGCCAGCGACGGCATGCCGCCAAGGCCGGCGGCCATGCCTATGCGGCCCAGCAGCGGCAGCGACAGGCCGAGCAGGCTGCCGTGACGGACGAAGTCGCGGCGGCTGACACGGCCGTCGACGAGGCCGTCGATCAGGTGATTTTCAAGCGGCGTGCGATTGCGCCGGATAAGGTCGAGAATGCTGTGGTTCTTGCTCATGGGTTTTTACCCTTTCCCCTATTTCTTATGGTTGACGAAATTTTCGTGGATTGCTCCATTTTCCCGGCACCGGAGGCCTGTCTACCGGAACTTTAGCATGCGGTTTTGTCCGGTCCATCCAGTCGTGGCGTGGACGCTCGGGATTGTGGCTGCACGGCTTCCACCGTCTTTGTCCAACCTTCCCGACCGAAATCGCGGCGGTTGGCTTCTCGTGTCTGGCCGTCGGTCTTGGCCGCTAGCCGTCATCTAGTTCAGCGGCAAACGGCGATAGGTTCCGGGCTTTGCCGGGTCATGATACTTGTTGCACGGTCCTTTCTCGGTAAAGTCTCTGTGACAGGCAGCGAGGTTTTCGCGCGACAAGGTGACGCCGAGACCGGGACCTTCCGGAACGCGCACGACATTGTTTTTCGGCGAAAACGGTCCTTCCTCGGTGACATCCATCGGCAGCATGCGAAACAGCGACTGGTTCGGCTCCCTGATCCAGCCGAGTGCCGCGCACAGATGCAGATAGGCGGCGCTGCCGATGCCGCTGTCGCCGCTGTAGCACCAGAAATCGATCCCGGCATGCTCGCAGGCGCCGACGAAGCGCAACAGCCGGCCGATGCCGCCATGCGTCGTCGGGTTGCCGACGAAGGCGTCCGGCACTTTGGTTTCCATGGCGCGCGCAATGTCGATGTTGTGGGTCGAGAACGGGATCGAGCAATGGCGCCGCAACTCGCGCATCTCCTCGATGGTCGCCACCGGATCCTCCCAGTTGCGCACGCCCAATTCTTCCAGCGGGCGCGCCAGCCGCCGCGCGGTGCTGAGCGAATAGGCCTGGTTGGAATCGATACGGATCATCGCATCGTCGCCGAGTTTTCTGCGGATCAGCTCGACCATCCTGAGCGAGATTTTCGGATCTTCGGTCGAGAACTTGCCTTCGAAGAAAGTCGTTCCATGCGTCTCGTGCAATTCGACGCAATAGTCGGCGACTTCCTGGGGCGTCGTCTCGCCCTTCACATTTGGCCCATCACCGCGCAGCGAAAAATAGTCGGTGAACGGGATATCCTTGCGTACGGCGCCGCCAAGCAACTGATAGAGCGGCTGGTTCCACGCCTTGCCGCGCAGGTCCCACAAAGCCATCTCGATGGCGCCGAAAGCCATGATGCGCGTGCGGTCGTTGATCGACTGCACGCCGGTCCAAAAGGGCAGGCAGACATGCTCGGCGCCGGCGATGTCGAAGGCATCGCGCCCGACCAGCCGCGGCGCCAGGACATTATTGATGATCGCGGCCGCCGCTGGCGTCGGCGCTTCGCCGAGGCCGACCAGGCCATCCTCGGTCTCGACTTCGACGACGGTCGGTGAAAATCCGTCGAGTTCGCCGAACACCCAGGCATAGGGCGCTTCGAGGCGCAGATTGATCGGCGTGGCTTTGATGCTGCGGATTTTCATCTCAGCGCCCGACCTCGAAGAACGGCGCGCCGAGCAGATCGGGAACGACGTCTATGCCGAGACCCGGCCCGTCTGGAATGCCCATGCGGCTGCCGGTGACCGGTGGCATGTTCGATGCCGTGCGCACCGTCACCCATTCATGGAAGGCGATGGCGTGCAGCCGGCGCTCTTCCGGCGTCGACAGCGACAGATGCGCCATCGCCGCGGTGTCGATCTCGGCGCCGCCCGTGTCCTCGACCGTGATCATGAAGCCGAGGTCGACGGCAATGTCGCGGATCTGGCGCGTCTTCGTCACGCCGCCAAGGCGCGAGATCTTCAGCGTCAGCCCGTCGGCCGCGCCCAGGCGATGAATTTCCAGCATCGCCTCGAGCGAGGTGACGGATTCGTCGAGCACCATCGGCTTGTCGAGCATGCGGCGCACCGACATGTTTTCATCGATCGTGGTGCAGGGCTGCTCGAACGTGTAGTCGATGGCGCGCGTGGCATCGGCGAATTGGCGCGCCTGATAGGGAGTCCAGCCGGCATTGGCGTCGCAGAAGATGACCGTGCCTTTCGGCACCGAGGAGGCAACCGCGATGACGCGTTCGATGTCGTCATGGACATTGCCGCCGACCTTGACCTGCAGCCGGTGGAAGCCGTCCTTGACGATGCGCTTGGCCAGCGCGGCCATGGCGTCGACGCTCCCGTGCGTGACGACCTTGTAGAGTTCCGCGGTGTCGCTTTCCTTGCCGCCGAGCAGCGTGACCAGCGGCACGTCGGCTGCGCGCGCCGCCAGATCCCAGCAGGCCATGTCGAGCGCCGACTTGATGTAGGGATGGCCCTTGAACACCGTGTCCATCAGCCGCCCGATGCTGGCCAGCCCGCGCGGATCGCGGCCGATCAGATGCGGCGCGATCTCGACCACGCCGGCGCGAACGCCGGCGGGGAAGGCGGCCGAGTAAAAATTGCCGAGCGGCGCCATCTCGCCCCAGCCGGTGATGCCGCTGTCTGATGTCATGGACACGATCACGGCGTCGAAGGCGTCGGCCTCGCGCCCCTTCGACATGCGGTATGGCCCGTCAACGAAGGGCTGCATGACGTGGTAGGCCTTGATGGTCTCGATCTGCACGTGTCTTGTCCGCTGTCTGTGGTGTTGGGAACGGGTCAGGCGCCCCTCGATGGGCGTTGTTCGAGGCCGCGGGCGTAGGCAAGCAACTCCTCGAAGTCGAGATCGATATGCTCCCTGGCATGGCACTGGGCCGCACGCATGTCCTTGCCCTTCAGCAACCGCACATAGGTTTCGTGAACGTCTTCGGCCGGCACCGGCTCGTTGCGGGCATGCTGGTGGAGCGCGAAATACATCTGCAGCCGGCTGGTCAGCCGCTGCCAGGTTTCCAGCAGCACCGAATTGTCGGCCCATTCGTAGATCAGGCCATGCAGTTGCAGCGCGGTTTCGATCTGGCGTGTCGTGTCCAATGCGCGGGTCGCCTGCTTCACGGCTTCGTGGCGCCGATCGAGCTCGTCGAAGAAGCGCTGGTCACGCAGCGGCCACGCCCGCTCGATGGCCAGCTCGTCCATCACCTTGTTGAACGAATAGGCATCGTCGATGTCCTTGGCTGTGACCTCGATGACGAAGGTGCCGGCATAGGGGATGCTGGTCAGGATGCCTTCCTGGACCAGCTCGCGCATCGCCTCGCGCAGCGGCGCGCGGCTGACCCGCATCTGTTCGGAAATCCGCAGTTCGTTGAGCTTCTGGCCGGGTGCGAGCTGCCCGGTCAGGATCGCGCGCCGCAACAGCGCAACGATCTCGGCGCGTCGCGTCGTGTCCGCGATCGGACTGAAATCCGCTTTCGCCATTCGGCCACTCCCAGGAAACCGAAAGCAAGACAAGCAGATTGTCGACAATCTAACAAGAGGCTATCTCAATTGATTGGCCAACGCTGCTGAGACCGTTTCGAAATTCCCCCTGGCGAGTCATATGGAGCCGCTGTGGAACGGTTGCCGCCGCTGAATGCGATCAAGACTTTTGAAGTTGCCGCCCGTGCCGGCAGCTTCACTCTGGCCGCCTCTGAACTCGGCGTGTCCTCTGCAGCGGTCAGCCAGCAGATACGCAATCTCGAAACCTGGTTCGGCAAGCAGCTGTTCGTGCGCAGCGGCAACCGCATCGCGCTCACCGACGCCGATCGCCTCGGCAAGGCTCGGCCTGGGCATCGCGCTTGGCCAGCGGGTCATGGCGCACGCCGATCTGGAGGCCGGTCGGCTGATTGCGCTCTCCTCGTCTCGGTGCACCTCGGGCACCCCTATTGTGCATTCATGCCGCCGGCCAAGGCCGACCGGGCCGATGTTGCCGGTCTGGTGGAACTGCTCAGTCGAGCGGCGCCCGCGACCTGTGGGAAGGCCGGGGCGCCGCGCTGAAGCCGGATCCTGACGGGGGTGTTCAGGTGGCCGGCTTTTCCGGTATCGGCGATACGGGCGCTCCGGGGCCGATCTTCTGCAGATTGCCCGTAATCACCTGGTCGCCCTCGGCGACGCCGCTGAGGATGGCGACCTGATCGCCGCTCGTCGGTCCGAGCGAAACCAGCCGCTGGTCGACCGTATTGCCCTTGCCGACGACATAGAGATATTTGCCGAGCTGGCTTGAGCCCAGCGCCGTCTGTGGCACCATCAGCGCATCGGCCTGCTCTCTCACATGCAGCCGGACACGGACATATTGGCCCGGCAGCAGCGTGAACTTGCCATTGCCGATCGTCGCGCGCGCCGTGATCGTGCCGGTCGAGCGGTCGACCGAATTGTCGATGAAGGTAAGCTCGCCCTTCTGGCTTGCCTCGGTCTGGCCGGGGAGCAGGACATCCACTTCGATCGGGCCGTTCGCACGGGCTTGCTCGATCTCGGTCAGATCCGTCTCGCTCGGGTTGAAGGTGACGTAGATCGGGTCGAGCTGCACCAGCGTGTTGAGCACGGTGCCGGCGACGCTGACCAGCGTTCCGACCGAGGCCTGGTTGCGGCCAAGGCGCCCGGCAAACGGCGCCCGGATTTCAGCGTAGCTCAGATTGAGCTCTGCCGTGCGGACCGCCGCCTGGTTCAGCGCCAGCGATGCCTGCGCTTCGCGCAAGGTGCTGGTGCGCTGGTCGAAGCCGTCCTTGGCGAGGTAGCCGCTCTTGGCGAGCTCGGTGCCGCGACCAAGATTCGAGCGGGCATAGTCGAGCGTCGCCGTGTCGCGCTGCACTTGGGCCTTGGCCTGGTCGAGCGCCGCCTGGAAGTCGTCAGGCGAGATCTTGTAGAGAAGATCGCCTTGCCGGACGTCGACGCCGTCGGCTGCGGTCTGCTCCTGCAGATAGCCGGGAATCCTCGCCTGTAAGGTGATGCTGCGGATCGGCTCTGTCCGCGCGGCATAGTCGAGGTAGATCGGGATCGTCTTCTTGACGACGCTGACCACCGGCACCGGCATGACGAACGCCGCCGGGGCGGGCGCCGCACCTGCCGTGCCGGCATTGAGGCTGAGATTGCCCATATCGAGCAGGTGGACGCTGGCCACCGAGATCGCACCCAGCGCGACAGCCGTTCCCAACGCGATTTTCCATTTACGCATGATCAGTCTCCAATCTTATTCGGCCGCTTCCGCCAGGGGCGGTAAAGCGTGCTCAGCAGTTGGTTCATTGTCTTGAGAGGTGGGCTCGTCTTTGCCGCGGCGTTCACGCAGCTGTTCGATGACCGCGTAGAACACCGGCACGAACACCAGCGACAGGATGGTCGCCGCGACCATGCCGCCGAACACGGTGGTGCCGATCGACTGCCGGCTTGCCGCACCGGCGCCGGTCGCAAACATCAGCGGCAGCACGCCGAGGATGAAGGCGAAGGCCGTCATCAGGATCGGCCGCAGCCTGAGCCGTGCCGCCTCCATCGCCGCGTCGACGATGCTGAGGCCTTCCTCGCGCCGTCGCCTTGCGAATTCGACGATCAGGATCGCATTCTTGGCCGCCAGGCCGATCAGCATGACGAAGCCGATCTGCGAGTAGACGTCGATCTGCATGCCACGCAGCAACAACGCTGCGAAGGCGCCGAACAGGGCCAGTGGCACCGCCAACAGCACCATGAACGGCATCGCCCAGCTCTCATACTGCATCGCCAGGATCAGGAAGACGAAGACAATGGCGAGGCCGAAGACGACGGACGCGATCGATCCTGCCTTGAGCTCCTGGAAGGTGATGCCGGTCCATTCGAAACCGAAATCCCTTGGCAGCGCGGTTGCAGCGGCCCGTTCCATGGCGGCAACCGCCTGGCCGGAGGAAAAGCCCGGTGCGGCGCCGCCATTGATCGAGGCCGAGGCATTGTTGTTGTAGTGCGGCACGGTCTCCGGGCCGACGAAGGGCACGAGTTTGCCCAGCGTCGAGAGCGGCACCATGCCGCCGGAGGCATTGCGCACATAGAGCCGCGAAATGTCGGCGGCACCTGCACGTGCATCCTTGTCGGCCTGGATGGTCACCCGGAAGGTGCGGCCAAACAGGTTGAAGTCGTTGACGTAGAGCGAGCCGAGATAGATCTGCAGCGTGTTGAAGACATCGGGCAGGTTGAGGCCGAGCAGTTTGGCCTTGCTGCGGTCGAGGTCGTAGTTGAACTGTGGCGTCGAGGTCGAGAACGGCGAGAACAGCTGCTGCGGGTTGATTTCCGGCTGCTTGCGCGCCTCGGCGATCACGGCTTGCGTCGCATCGTTGAGGGCTGAACTGCCGCGGCCGGTCAGATCCTCGACGACGAATTCGAAGCCGCCCGTCGTGCCGATACCGGGGATCGACGGCGGATCGAAGCTCAGCGCGAAGGCTTCCGGGATCTGCATCAGCTTGCCGCGCACATCGGCGACGAGCTTCGATGCGCTCTGGTCGGGGCCCCGCTCCTCCCATGGCTTCAGGATGGCGAATTCGACCGCCGAATTCGATTGCGCGGCACTGGTCAGGAAGTTCAGGCCGCTGATCGAGCCGACGATGTCGACGCCGGGCGTCGCCTGCAGGATGTCGCGTGCCTTCTGCGCCACCGCGTCGGTGCGTTCCAGCGATGCGCCGTCGGGCAACTGGATGACGACGAAGAAATAGCCCTGGTCCTCGACCGGAAGGAAGGTCGAGGGCAGGCGCTGCCAGACGAAGTAGGTGGCGACCAGCCCCGCCGCGAACAGGCCGAGCATGATCCAGCGCAAACGGATGAGGATGCGCACACCATTGGCATAGGCGTGCGACAGCCTGTCGAAGCCGGTGTTGAACCAGCGGAACGGGGCGAACTGCGTTTCGCCGCGATGCCGCAGGAAGGCGGCACTGAGCGCGGGGCTCAGCGTCAGCGAGTTGAAGGCGGAGATGCCGACGGAGATCGCCACCGTCAGTGCGAACTGGTTGTAGAGCTTGCCGGAGACGCCGGGAATGAAGGCGACCGGCACGAACACCGCCATCAGCACCGCGGTGGTGGCGATGATCGGGCCGGTGACCTCGGTCATTGCGGCCTTGGTCGCCGCAAGCGGTTTGAGCCCGGCCTCCAGCTGTCGTTCGACATTCTCGACCACGACGATGGCGTCGTCGACGACGAGGCCGATCGCCAGCACCATGCCGAGCAGGGAGAGCATGTTGAGCGAGAAGCCGAGCATCTCCATGACGACCAGCGTCGCCACCAGCGACACCGGAATGGCGATGGTCGGGATGATCGTCGTGCGCCAGCTTTGCAGGAAGAGGAACACCACGGCGACGACCAGCACCAGCGCTTCGCCGAGCGTGATCAGCACGTCATGCATCGACGCCGAGACGAAACGGGTGGTGTCGTAGTGCATCGCATAGGACACGCCCTTCGGGAAACGGCCCGACAGCTCCTGCATCTTGTCCTTGACGCGCTGCTGCAGATCGAGCGCGTTGGAGCCGGGCATCTGGTAAACGGCAAGCACCACGGTCGGGTCTTTACCGAAGAAGGCAGACGACGAATATTGCAGCGCGCCGAGTTCGATGCGGGCGACGTCGCGCAGCCTGACCAGCGAGCCGGTATCGGTGTTGGCGCGCACGACGATGTCGCCGAATTCCTTGGGATCGCTCAAGCGGCCGACGGCGTTGACCTGCATCTCGAAGGCGGTGCCGGCGGGTGCCGGCGACTGGCCGATCTTGCCGGCCGCCACCTGGACGTTCTGTTCGGCGATGGCGTTTTGCACATCGACGGCGGTGATGCCGAGATTGGCGAGCTTGTCGGGATCGAGCCAGACGCGCATCGAATAGCGCCGCTCGCCGAAGATCTGCACGTCGCCGACGCCGGGCAGCCGCTTCAGCGGGTCGACCACCTGCAGATAGGCAAGGTTGCTCAGCGCCACCGGATCGACCGAACTGTCGGGCGAAGTCAGGTTGACGATCAGGACGAAGTTCGGATTCTGCTTCTTGATCGTCACGCCGCCCTGGTTGACGATCGCCGGCAGCGACGAGGCGGCCTGCGAGACGCGGTTCTGCACGTCGACGGCGGCGGTGCTCAGCGAATAGCCGACATCGAAGGTGATGGTGATGGTCGAGGAGCCGTCATTGGAACTCGTCGACGACATGTAGGTCATGCCCTGCACGCCGTTGATCTGCTGCTCCAGCGGCGTCGTCACCGTGTCGGCCACCACTTGTGCGCTGGCGCCCGGATAATGGGCGCTGACCACGACCTGCGGCGGCGTGATGTCGGGAAACTGCGAGACGGGCAGCAGGAAATAACAAATCGACCCGGCGAGCACCATGATGATGGCGATCGCCGAGGCGAAGATCGGACGGTGAATGAAAAAGTTTACCACGACACGCACGCCTCTCCGGCTGCTGTTGCCCGCCCGAAGGCGCTGGCAACCCTGGACAGCCTTTGGCCGCGCTTGTCACCGAGGCCGTCCCGCGAACGCAGCAACGGCACCTCGCCACGCTGCGTATCGGCGAGCGAGCGCAACATCGTCTCGAAGGCGCGCGGGTCGACGCCATCGGCTTTCATGACCAGCCGGATCATCGGATCCCGGACGGCTTCATCTATGGTAAGATCGCGGCGCTGTGGCATGGCCGGCTCCTTGTCTGTCGATTCGCAGCCCGTGCTCGCGAACCGTTTTCATCTCTTCACCGGCCGAGGCCGCATGATTGGCAGTTTCTCGCCCCTCTCGTCTGGCAGGGCCGTTCACGGCCTTGTTATTGACGGTGGACGATATAGGTGTTACCAGTAAGTAACATTCTGGAAGTTACAGACCGGTAACACCCTAGTCAAGAGGTGGCCGAGGGTTTTTTGGAAACGAAAGGAGATCATGATGGCAGACGGCATCGTGGAGCGCTCTCGTCCCCGGGATCGGATCCTGGAGACGGCACGCGACATGTTCCACAAGCATGGCATCAAGGGCGTCGGCGTCGACGCCATCACCGAAGCTGCCGGCACGAACAAGATGACGCTCTATCGTCACTTCGAATCCAAGGACGAACTGATCGTCGAATGCCTGCGCGCCAATGCGGCCAAGGCCGGCGCTATGTGGGAAGCATTCGAGGCCGAATTCCCTGGTGACAAGCTTGCCCAACTGCATGCCTGGGTTCGCAAGGCGGCTGCCATGCTCAATGCGGACGGCCGCGGCTGCGACATGGCCAACGCCGCCGCTGAGCTGACCGAGCCGGACCATCCGGCCAGGCTGGTGATCAAGGAGCTCAAGGAAGCCCAGCGCGCGCGCCTTGTGACGCTATGTCGGGATGCCGGCATTGGTCAGGCCGAACTGCTCGCCGATACGCTGTCGCTGTTGTTCGAGGGCGCGCGTGTCAGCGTGCAGACCGTGGGTACCGAAGGTCCGAGCACCCAGTTCGTGCGCATGGCCGAAGGGCTGATCGTTTCGTTCCGGGGCGCTGCCGCCGGTTGAGATCCGCCACGATTGTTGGCGGGTTACGGCTCTATGACGGAGGGCCGCGTACGCCTTTGACCCAGGCGGTATGGAAACTCCGGCGGCCAAACGAAAAAAGCCCGCTGCCGGGAGGAGGTGGCAGCGGGCTCGATTTTCGAATGTGGCGCGGGAGGAGGTGCACCCCATTCAGCGTCGGCATCGCATCTGGGAGGAGTAGATGGCCGACAACCAGAACCTACGAGTTGCCCAACGATTCGGCAACAAAGAAACTTGCATAGCTGCTGTGCAGATTTGCCGTGCCAATTATCATACAAATCCGGCAACAGGCATTTTTGCAGGCCGCCTGCTTCACTGCACCGGGACGTTTTCCCTGAAGATCAAGCGCGGTTCGATGAACTTGCGCGTCAGATAGGGTGCGGAGGAGGCAATCGAGCCGAGCAGGCGAATGACCGACTGCTCGGCGATCAGCCGCGCATTCTGGTCGATGACGACATCGGCGAGATCGTCGACGAGATGACCGCGCGTGTCCTTGGTCAGGTCGTGGCAGATGAACACCGGCTTGTGGTTCGGCCTGGCCTCGCGGATCGCCTTTGCAACGCCCGAATGTCCAGCTCCGACGCAATAGATGCCGAGCAACTCCGGCTCGTCGTGCAGTGCCTTCATGGTCTCGGTGTAGCCGGCATCGGGCTCGTCGTTGATCTCGACGGCGCTGCTGACGGTCAGATTGGGAAACTCCTCATTGAGCACCGAGCGGAAACCCATCTCGCGTTCCTCGTGGCCGCGATAGGAACGTGAGCCGACGACCATCGCCAGATGGCCGGTGCGGCCGCCAAGGAAGCGTCCCATCAGCAGCGCCGCCGTTCGTCCCGCCACCCTGTTGTCGATGCCGACATAGGCCGCGCGCGGTGCCGTCGGAACATCGGACACCAGCGTCACCAGACGCATGCCGGCTTCGACGATGTCGCGCAGGATGTTGCGCGTACGCGGATGATCGACAGCGATCACGCCAACGCCATTGGCCCTGAGCGACAGGTTTTCGACAGCGCTCTGCAGCGCGTTCGGCGAGATACCGGCGAGATTGTGGATCCGGCACGAGGCGACAAGCGGCAGACGCGCGGCGTAGTCCTCGATATGCCCGGCGAGATCGCGCATGAAGGCATTGCTGCCGATCGGCAGCAGGAATTCGAGATGGGCGGGCCGCGAGGGCAGCGTCACCTGATCAGCGACCGGCAGGTAGCCGAGTTGCTTGGCCGCCTCCATGACGCGCTGGCGGTTGGCCGCACTCGCACCCGGCCGGTTGTTCAGCACCCTGTCGACCGTTGCGGTCGATAGCCCGCAATTGCGGGCGATATCCGAGACGGTGGCTTTCATGCCGCTACCCACAGCCCGCAATTGCGGACGATATCCGAAACGGTGGCTTTCATGCCGCTACCTATGCGCCCTGCGATGCCGCGCCAGACAAGCGATGCGATCTGAGGCAGCGGTGATTGCCGCCATCACCCGACAGTCAGTGCGACGGCTTGCCATCGGTGATGGCATCGCGGATTTCCTTGTCCGACATGCCGGTGATGATCCGCTCTACCTCCGCCACGCTGGTCGTCTTCGGGTCGATGTCGTCGGCGACCACCTTGCCCCGGCGCATGACGACGATGCGGTCGACCACCTGGAAGACATGGTGGATGTTGTGGGCGATGAAAATGCAGGAGTGACCGGAATCGCGGGCGCTGCGCACGAAACTCAGCACGCCCTGTGTTTCGGCGACGCCCAGATTGTTGGTGGGCTCGTCGAGGATGATCAGGTCGCTGTCGAAATGCATGGCGCGCGCGATCGCCACCGCCTGACGCTCGCCGCCGGAGAGCGAACCGATCGGCGTCGTCGGCGGGATGTTCTTCGAGATGCCGACCTGCTTGAGCAGGTCGCGGGCAACCGTGTTCATCGCCTCCTGGTCCATCCGGTTGAGGAAGCGCGGCGGTTTGATCGGCTCGCGTCCGAGGAACAGATTGCGGGCGATCGACAGTTGCGTGACCAGTGCGGAGTCCTGGTAGATCGTCTCGATGCCATGGGCGATGGCGTCGCTGGTGCTGCGCAGGCTCACCTTCTTGCCACGGATGAAGATATCGCCGCTGGTCAGCGGAACGGCACCCGAAAGCACCTTGATCAGCGTCGACTTGCCGGCGCCGTTGTCGCCGAGCAAGCCGACGATCTCCCGTTCATTGACATGGAAATTGGCATCCTCCAGCGCCTGCACGCGGCCGTAGGACTTGCGGATGTTCGTCATGCGGATCAGTGGCTCGGCCATGGTTCAAGTCCCCGCCTGATGCCGGCGTTCCAGCCATGAATGCAGTGCCATCATGCCGAGGATGATGGCACCGATGAAGATGTTATAGGCAAGACCAGGCACGCCGATCAGCACGATGCCGTTGCGCATCACGCGCAGGATCAGGATGCCGAGCACGGTGCCGATGATCGTGCCGCGCCCGCCGGTAAGTGCGGTACCGCCGATCACCACCATGGCGATGACTTCCAACTCATAGCCGGTACCGCTGTTGGGGTTGGCGGCGGACGTGCGCAACGAAGAGATGACGCCGGCAAGCGAGGCCATGACCGACGACAGCACGAACAGGCCGATCTTGACCCCGCTGACATTGACGCCGCGCGCCCGCGCCGCGCTCGGGTTGCCGCCGGCCGCCTGGATCCAGTTGCCGGTGCGGCTTTGCGTCAGCACATAGCCGAGCGCGATCGCCGCGGCGATGAACCAGAACAGTGACATGTAGATGCGGAACGGGCCGATGAAGAAGTCGCCGACCAGCGCTTCCGCCAGCCAGCTGCCCTCCGCACTCCAGGTGCGCTGGGGAAAACCGTCGGTGACGAAAAGGGCGGTGCCGCGCACCACCAGCAGCATGCCGAGCGTCACCAGGAAGGATGGGATCTTGAGCTGCGTCACGAACCAGCCATTGACCAGCCCGATGAAGGCGGCGACCAGCAGCGCGGCGACAAAGCCGGCTTCGAGCGAGGTCAGGCCGCTGTTGAACAGGGTCCACATCAAGACCGGCGAGAAGCCGAACAGGGAGCCGACCGAGAGGTCGAACTCGCCGGACGTCATCAACAGCGTCATCGCCAGCGCGATCAGGCCGAGCTCGACCGTGAAAGCCAGCGTGTTGGAGATGTTCTGCGGCGACAGGAAGTCGTGGTTGAAACTCCAGAAAACGGCGATCTCGACGACGAGCAGCACGAAAGGGCCGAATTCCGGCCGTGCGATCAGGCGTGGGACGAGCGAATGATTTTCCACAGGCAATCCGCGACATGAGTGGAAGGCTGAGCGTTGCACATCGCGTGCGAAGGGCTCGGCGAAATGGAGAGCCAGTCGCGACCGTTGGGCGGCCGCGACTGTTGAGATTGGATGTTACTTGCCGGACAGGATGTCGTCGTAGATCTGCGCGGTGTCTTTTTCATAGAGCGCGCCGGTGATGACGTTGAAGCCCGGAGGAATGCCGCCGGCGGCCATATTGGCCAGCGAAAGCGCGACATAGCTGGTCGCCTGCGGGTCCTGCCACTGGCCGGCATTGACATAGCCGTTCAGCACTTCCTGGGTGGTGTCGAGCGAATTGCCCCAGCCGACGACCGGGATTTCGCCCGGCTTGATGCCGACCTGGTCGAACACCCGCTTGATCGAGCCGGTGACGAGGTCGCCTAGGCCGATGATCGCCTTGACCTTGGCCTTGTTCGCCGTGAGGTAGTCGACCATGCGGTTGATCACTTCAGCCTGATCAAGCGTCGCTTCCGTGATTTCATAGGTGATGCCGAGCGGCTCGAAGACGCTCTTGATGCCTTCCTCTTCCTGCACGCCATAGGTGGCGCCGGGGATTTCGACCGGCATCCAGACGAAGTCGCCCTTCTTCACCAGGCCTTTGTCGACCAGATACTGTGCCCAATGCTTGCCGAAGGTGACATTGTCGCCGCCGACATAGGCGTTGAAATCGGCTTTCGGATCAGGCGTGTTGAAATTGATGATCGGCACTTTCGCCGCACGCGCTTCCTTGACGATCTCGATCAGGCTGCCCGGATCGGGGCTCGTGGTGACGATGCCATCGGCCTTGGCGGAGAGGGCGGCGCGAACCGCTTCCTGCTGCGAGGCGACATCGCCGTTGTGGAACGAGGTGTTGACCGTGTTGCCGGTGTCCTTGGCCCACTGCTTGGCGCCGGCCAGGAAGTAGGTCCAGACCGGATCGGCCGGACCGCCATGCGAAATCCAGTAGAACGTCTTGGCCTGTGCCGCTGCTGGTACCACCATCAGCGCCACCAACAGGCCGTATAGAACGAGTCTTAGCCGTGTCAGCATTTGATTTCCTCCCGTTTGTAGATCGTCAGTTCAAAATCCGTTCCCTTGTTCTGCGTCTTTTGCCAGTGCCGATTGAATGCGTCAGAGCATCCCCTTTTTCGACGGATGGCAAGCCTCCATCTGCCAGGCCTCCATCTGCAGGTGTAGTGGGCGCCTGACGGGGCGTCATCAGCCGTCCCATCAGATTGCATCAGTTGAGGTGATTTTCCGACTGTCGGATAATTGATGTCGAGGCTAGCCGAGCAGATAGTCCTCGTCATGGTCGGCGCGCAGGTTGCTCCACAGCCGATCGGCCGCCAGGCGAGCAAGGCGATTTGTTCCGTTAGGTATCCGACAAATGCAGATGCTCGGGCACTCGCAGCATTTCGGCATTGGTGAGTCTTCCGCTGGTGAACTCTAATCGGAGCCCCTCGCAGTATCCGATGGCTTCTCCCTCGATAGGACGTTTGCTGGCCATCAGGAACGCGACAACGCCGAGATCGATGATCCCACCGTGCGTCACCAATAAGCCCGTCGCTTCGTTGGGAACTCGGGCAGCTATGCTCGTCCACAGTCGCACTTGGGTGTTAGCAAATGCAATGCAGTCTACGTCCGATCGGAGTACACGTTCTACCTCCGCCAACGGGCTCGGCCACGAGATCGTTTCGAGTATATTTTTGGGAAGAATTCCAAGTTCGGCAATCAACTCATTTACTTCGAAACCCATCGCAATTGCGGTTTCGATTGCCCGTGGAATTTCGCTTGTGACAACAAGTTCATAAGAGTCAGCCCCTTGGGCTACAAACCGCGCTAGTTCGATTCCTTCTCGAGAAAGGTGCGCGCCAGGCTTGCGCCTCATGGTGTGCCGGCGAACATCAAGTATCGTCATTGGATTCCAGTCCGACGAGGTCACGAGTAATAAGGCGCCAACATTGCGTTGATGGTGGCCCTGGGCCAAGGCTTGGCTAAATAAGATCGGCCTTCGCCAGCTCCCGCATCAGATGGCTGGCGCCGTAGGTCCAGTGCGGGCAGTCTGGCGACAGCTGCACGCGGTTGACCAGCGCGCCGAATTTTTCCGACGAGATGGTGACGATGTCGCCGACCTTGTGGGTAAATCCCTTGCCCTTCTCGCCGCGATCCTTGGACGGAACGAACATGGTGCCGAGATAGAGCGCCAGCCCGTCCGGATACTGGTGGTGCGGCCCCATGGCCGCGGCGACCAGTTCCTCCGGCGAGCGGCTGATCTCGGCCATCGAGCTTGCGCCCTCCAGCGAGAACCCGTCCTCGCCCTCGACTTTCAGGCGCACGACGGCGCGCTTGACGTCATCGATGGAGAATTTCTCGTCGAACAGGCGGATGAAGGGGCCAAGTGAGGCCGAGGCATTGTTATCCTTGGCCTTGCCGAGCAGCAGCGCCGAACGCCCTTCGACGTCGCGCAGATTGACGTCGTTGCCGATAGTGGCGCCGACGATCCTGCCGCTGGAGGCGGCGATCATGGCGATCTCGGGTTCCGGATTGTTCCAGGTCGACACCGGGTGCAGCCCAACATCGGCGCCGAAGCCCACCGAGGCCATCGGCTGGCACTTGGTGAAGATCTCGGCATCGGGGCCGATGCCCACTTCCAGATATTGCGACCAGGCGCCGCGCGAAATCAGCTTGGCCTTGATCTCCATCGCTTCGGGCGAACCGGGCTTCAGCTTCGACAGGTCGTGGCCGATCAGTCCGGCAATGTCGGCGCGGATGGCATCGGCTTTTTCAGCCGAACCACGCGCCTGTTCCTCGATCACCCGTTCCAGCAGGCTGACGACGAAGGTGACGCCCGATGCCTTGACCGCCTGCAGGTCGACCGGGGAGAGCAGGTAGGGTTTTGCTGGATCGCGCCCAGTTTCAAAACTGTTGGCGGCGATGTCATCGAGCGAACCGATCGGTCTGCCTTCGGCCGAGCGGACATGCCCAGCCGGGTCGGCCATCTCGCAAAGGTCGCGCATGGTCGGTGCCGTACGCGAGGTGATGTCGAAGACCGTGCCATCGCGAACCGTGACGACCAGCGGGTATGCAGCACCGCTGCTTCTGGCGCGTCCGACAAAAAGGCCCTCGCTGGGCAGGTGGGTCGGGTTCGTCATGGCGCTCTGTCCTCTTAGTGATCGACAATGTGGTGAAGTGATCGACAATGTGGGCTAGCCGGATCGGCGTGGCACTTTCACCGGATTCCCATCAAAGGTCTATCCCGTCGCAGGCGATCGGAACTCTGGGTCTCCGGTCGTCTCGGCGGCAGTCCACAGGCGAAAGCCATGGTGCTCTTTCAAAATTGTGAAATTCTGACTAGGATTTTCACCAATCGCAGCGCATTCAGGTGACCCTTGGCGACAGCATTCTCCGATCCCATCTGGCGCAGGCCGCAGGCAGCTTTCACGTTTCAATCGCTTCCCAATGGCGAACGGGTCGATCTCGCCATCGTTGGCGGTGGCATCATGGGCTTGTCGACTGCCTTGCATGCCGCCCGGCTTGGCCTGTCGGTGCAGGTGCTGGACGCCGGCGAGATCGGCCAGGGCGCATCAGGCTTGAATGGCGGCCAGGTCATTCCCGGCCTGAAATACGATCCGGAATGGTTGCTGGAGCATTTTGGCCCGGAGCGCGGCGAGGCGCTTGTCAATTTCGCGGCGTCGACCGCCGACGCGGTGTTCGAGCTGATCCGCGACGAGAAGCTGGCGGTGCCGTTCGTTCGAAATGGCTGGATCCAGGCGGCGCACACCGGGGCCGCGCTGAAGGCGGCGACGAACCGCGACCGGCAATGGCACGCGCGCGGTGCCGACGTCCGGTTGCTGAACGCAGAGGAGACCGCAGCCAGGACCGGCGCACAGGGTTATCTCGGCGGCTGGCTCGACCGCCGCGCCGGTGTGATCGATCCGCTCGCCTACACGTCTGAACTTGCCCGGGTCGCGACCGCGGCTGGCGTGAGGATAGCAGAGCGCCAAAGGGTCGTGCGGCTCGCCAATGCCGCCGGTGTTTGGCGTATTTTGATCGAAAATGGCCTGGAATTGCAGGCAAAGGCGGTCGTGCTGGCGACAAACGCCTATACGGACGGTCTGATCCCCGGTCTCGCCCAGACGATCGTGCCGCTGCATTCCTTTCAGATCGCCACAGCGCCGCTGCCGTCCAATCTGGCGGCCACGATCCTGCCGGAAGGGCAGGCGGTGTCGGACTCCAGGCGCATCCTCGTCTACTACCGCAAGAGCGCCGACGGCCGGCTGGTGCTTGGCGGACGGGGCCGCATGGCGCTGCCGACGAGCGCCGGCGACTGGGCGCATCTCGAGCACGCGCTGGTACGGCTCTATCCCTCGCTGTCCGGCGTTCCCATCGAGAAGCGCTGGTTCGGCCGGGTTGCGATGACGCCGGACCACCTGCCGCACATCCACGAGCCGGAGAAAGGCCTGCTCGCCGTGGTCGGCTGCCAGGGTCGTGGTGTCGGCCTGATGACTGCGCTTGGCGAGCGCATCGCCAGCTACCTCCAAAGTGGCGACGCCAGGCAATTGCCTTTCCCGGTCTCGCCGATCCGGCCGATCCCGTTTCACGCCTTCCGCCAGGTCGGCGTCGCCGCGACCATCGCTTGGTATCGCCTGCTCGATGCGTTGGAGCGCTGACCAGGGCGCTTCATCCCCTTGGGGCTCCGTTAGGGGATTCTGCTTGACAGTTTCATGAATATGAAAAACTCTAAGCCAATTTCAAATTTCCCAATAGGCAGGTCGATGTCGACCCTAGTTGCCACATCAGCGCCAGAGGCCCGGTCTTCCCAGGGCTTCCGGGTCGCCATGCTGCTGCCGGGCGCGCTGGTCACCTTGCTGCTGATCCTGTTTGCGCTTGGCCTCGTGCTTTTCCTCGCCTTCCGCGGCAATGACGGTTCGCTGCTCGGCGCCGGTTTCACCGTCGCGAATTTCGTCACCGTGGTGTCCGATCCGCTGTACTGGACGGTGACGCTGCGCTCGCTGATCATTGCCGCTCTGGTCACGCTGGCGACGGTCGTCACTGCCTATCCCGTCGCCTACTACCTTGCCTTCCACGCCGGCCGGCGGCGCGGCCTGCTGCTGTTCCTGGTGACGCTGCCGTTCTGGACCAGCTATCTCCTGCGCGTCTTCGCCTGGAAGATCGTGCTCGCCTACAATGGCGTTTTGAACTCGGCGCTGATCGAAAGCGGCATCTGGTCCGAGCCGACATTGGCCTTTCTCAACACGCCGGCCGCCGTCGTCGTCACGCTGGCGCACGCCTATGCGCCTTTCGCCATCCTGCCGATCTACGTGGCGCTGGACACCATCCCGAAATCGCTGATCGAGGCCGCTTCCGATCTCGGCGCGCGGCCATTCACCTCTTTCCGCCGGATCGTGCTGCCCAATTCGATGCCGGGCGTGCTGGCGGCAGCCCTCGTCATCTTCGTGCCGACGGTCGGCGACTATGTCACGCCGGCGCTCGTCGGCGGCCCGGCCAGCACCATGATCGGCACGCTGATCCAGGCGCAATTCGGCAAGGCCAATGACTGGCCGTTTGGCGCAGCACTCTCCGTCGCCGTCATGCTGGTCATCCTGTGCGTGGTGCTGGTCGCCCGCTTCGCCGACCGCAGATTTGGCAGCCGCACATGAGCACTGCACGCACGCAGGGAGGTGGCCGCTGGCTCGGCATGTATGTCGCCGCCTATTTGGTCTTTCTCTATCTGCCGGTGCTGCTGATCCCGCTGTTTTCCTTCAACAACTCGATCCAGGCAGCGTTTCCGCTGCAAGGTTTTACCTTGCAATGGTACGCGACGCTGTTCGGCAATTCGGCGCTGACCGTTGCACTCTTGAACAGCCTCGCCATCGGCGCCATCGCCGCCACGGGTGCGACGCTGTGCGGCATCACCGTGTCCTACATGGACCTCTACGGCCGCTCGCCGCTGGCCGCCACCATCAGCGCCATCGCAAGGCTGCCGATCCTGATCCCGGGCGTCATCGTCGGCATATCGCTGCTGATCCTCATCAACCTCGTTGGTCTGGGGCCATCGCGCGTCGCCATCGTTCTCGGCCATATATTGGTGGCGGCCAGCGGCGAGCGGCCGTAGAGGTCCATGTAGGAC
>NZ_RZQA01000129.1:0-10098 GCF_004022915.1 Mesorhizobium sp. M7A.F.Ca.US.006.04.2.1 | reverse complement strand
ACCCATCGAAGCGAATGAGCGGGAAACAGCCGCAATTCCCCGGCCTTGGCCCGCCCAGGCGCCCGGCGAAGCGCACGCCCAATGGCCGGAGAATACGCCACCAGTTGGCGAAGCTGATACCGATGCGCCAGAAGCCCAGACCGTCGAGCCTACCGAGGTGAGGTCGCCAGTTGACGGAGCAGGTGAGATAGAGGCGGCGGACGCGGGCCCTGTCTCTCCGCCCTCGCGTACCGAGGTCCTCTCCCGGCCGCGCCACGGCAGAGCGATCCCGCGCTGACGCCGGGACCTGCTGCACCCGTAGCGCAGAGCCACGATAGCTCACCCAATCAGGGGCCCACGATCAAGGTCACACGACCAACACCGACTTGCTACTAGACCAGCCGCACGAATTCGTCAGACTGCTGTTGCAATCGTTCGGGGTGGGGCTACAATCGCTGACCTAATCTCGGAAGCACGGTCAAGGTCACACGATGAACCCGGACTTGCCCCTGGACCAGGCGTATGGATCGTCGGATGGAGCGGATGCTTCAATCATCGATTTCGATGGCGCTGATCTTGACGATATCGATCAAGCCCGCGCCGACGAATATGCCCTCTTCGCGTTGCTATTGCTCAAGCCACCCGATAGCGGCTTCCTGACCCGGCTTGCCCGCCTGCAAGACAGCAGCGACACGCCGCTCGGTCGCGCTCACGCTGCCTTGGGCCGGGCAGCGGCCTGCACCTGCGCGGATGATATCAATCGCGAATATTTCGAACTTTTCATCGGCGTGGGACGCGGAGAGCTTCTTCCCTACGCTTCCTACTATCTCACGGGCTTTCTCAACGAACGGCCACTCGCCCGCCTGCGCCAGGACATGATGCGCCTGGGCATGGAGCGAGCCGCCGGCCACTGCGACCCGGAGGATCATCTCGGAACGCTCTGCGAGATCATGAGCGGCTTTGCCAGCAATCATTTCGAGGTGGCGGCCGGCGAAGAGCAGGCTTTCTTCGAACGGCACCTCGCGCCATGGGCCGGACGTTTCTTTGGCGATCTGGAAAGCGCAAAAACGGCGAAATTCTACCGATCGGTCGGGGTGGCCGGTCGAACCTTTATCGACATCGAAACTGAAGCCTTTGCCATGGAGACGCGGCGAAGCGCATAGGAAATGCAAGCGGGCCGGATGCCCCTGACAGATGGAGGTTGCAATGCAGGAGGAGCGATCGACGGGACTGAGCCGGCGCAGCTTCCTCCGGGCGTTCGGCGGCGCCTCCACCACCGCCGTTGCGGCGGCGGCACTGGCTCCGCGCGAAGCGCAAGCCTATGACCCCGGTGAAGACGAGATGCGGGCCCGCTACCGGGAAACCGATCACATCAAGGCCTATTACCGCGTGAACCGCTACCCTGAAAAGAAGTGAGGCCGCCATGCTGACGAAGCGCAAAAGCGGACAGGCAAGCCGCACAAGACTGCAAAGCCTCCTTGCTGGCACGGATTCGGCTCCATTCGACCGACGGACATTCCTCCGCCGCTCCGGCCTCGCAGTTGGCGGAATAGCCGCGCTCAGCTCGTTTCAGTTCGGCACGGTAAGCAAAGCCGCGGCGATCAGCCCGCCGCAGCCGGGAGTGCCGACCGAGTTGAAGAAAAGTGTCTGCACACATTGCGCTGTCGGCTGCACGGTCACGGCGGAAGTCCAGAACGGCGTGTGGACCGGACAGGAGCCATCGTGGGACAGCCCCATCAATCGAGGCTCGCATTGCGCCAAAGGCGCAAGCGTGCGCGAGCTGGTACATAGCGACCGCCGCCTGAAATACCCCGTGAGGCTTTCCGGCGGCAAGTGGGAGCGCATCTCCTGGGATGACGCCATCAATGGGATCGGCGACAAGCTTCTCGACATTCGTGAGAAGTCCGGACCGGAGTCGGCCTACTGGATGGGATCGGCGAAGTTCTCCAACGAGGGGACTTACCTCTTCCGCAAGCTTGCGGCCCTGTGGGGAACCAATAACCAGGACCACCAGGCGAGGATCTGCCATTCGACGACGGTTTCGGGCGTGGCCAATACCTGGGGCTACGGCGCGATGACCAATTCCTTCAACGACATCCGCAATTCCAAGACGCTCATAGTGCTGGGCGGGAACCCTGCCGAAGCACATCCAGTCGCCATGCAGCATCTGCTCGAAGGCAAGGAACTCAACAAGTCCAACTTCATCGTGATGGATCCGCGGTTCACCCGTACGGCCGCGCATGCCACCGAGTTTGCTCGCATTCGGTCTGGCACCGACATCGCGGTGCTGTGGGGCTTGCTCTGGCACATTTTCGAGAATGGTTGGGAGGACAAGGAATTCATAGCCCAGCGCGTTTACGGGATGGACGAAGTCCGCAAGGAGGTGGGGAAATATCCGCCCGACGAGGTCGAGCGCATCACTGGTGTGCCTGGCGAGCAGATGAAGCGCATCGCCGAGATGTTCGCCACGCAAAAGCCATCGACGATAATCTGGTGCATGGGGCAGACCCACCACACGACCGGAACAGCCAACGTGCGCGCCAGCTGCATCTTGTGCCTCGCCACGGGCAATGTTGGCAAGCCGGGCACCGGCGCCAACATCTTCCGTGGACATGACAACGTGCAGGGCGCGACCGACATTGGATTGGATGTGGTGACCCTGCCCTTTTACTATGGCCTGACGGAGGGCGCCTGGAAGCATTGGTCGCGAGTCTGGCAAATTCCATACGACGACCTTCTGCGCCGGTTCGACTCCAAGGAGGCGATGGAGACACCCGGCATCCCGCTGACCCGATGGTTCGATGGGGTCGTGCTCCCCAAGGAGGACATTCAGCAGCGTGACAGACTGCGGGCGATGTTCGTCCAGGGCCACGCCAGCAACAGCATCACACGCATACCGGAATCAATGAAGGGCCTGGCCGGCCTCGAACTGCTCGTCGTTGCCGATCCGCACCCGACGACCTGGGCATCGCTGGCAGTTCAGGCCGGGCGCAAGGAAAACGTCTATCTGCTGCCGGTCTGTACGCAATTCGAGACTTCCGGCTCGCGCGTCGCCTCCAACCGATCTCTGCAGTGGGGCGAGCAGATCGTCAAGCCAAGCTTCGAGCAGAAGGACGACTATCAGGTCATCTACCTGCTCGCGAAGAAGCTCGGCCTTGCCGACTGGATGTTCAAGAACATCGCGGTCGAGGGTGACCGGCCGCAACCGGAGGACGTACTGCGTGAGATGAACCGCGGAAGCTGGTCGACCGGCTACTGCGGTCAATCGCCGGAGCGCCTCAAGGCGCATATGAAAAACCAGCACAAGTTTGATCTTGTGACGCTACGCGCGCCGAAGGACGATCCGGAGGTCGGCGGCGACTATTACGGCCTGCCCTGGCCATGCTGGGGCAAGCCGGAAATACGCCATCCTGGCACGGCCAACCTTTACAGCACCGACCTGCATGTAATGGATGGCGGCAGTCCCTTCCGGGCCCGTTTCGGTGTGGAGCGTAACGGCGAGACGCTTCTTGCCGAAGGCTCCTACACGCAAGGCTCGGAACTGACCGACGGCTATCCGGAATTCACGATGGCGGTGCTGCAAAAGCTCGGCTGGGACAAGGACTTGAGTGCGGAGGAACTCAAAGTCATCCAGACGATCGGCGATGATATGGGTGACATCGGCAAGGTCTCGTGGTCGACCGACCTGTCGGGCGGCATCCAGCGCGTCGTGCTCAGCCACGGCTGTCACCCCTACGGAAACGGAAAGGCCAGGGCTGTCGCCTGGAACTTGCCCGACCCGGTGCCGATCCATCGTGAGCCGATCTATACCCCCAGGGTGGACCTAGTCGCAAAATATCCGACCTATCCTGACGCCAAGCAGTTCCGTTTGCCGAATATCGGCTTCAGCGTTCAGAAGGCGGCGGTGGACAAGGGCGTCGCGAAATCCTTCCCGATCATCCTGACGACCGGTCGCCTGGTCGAATATGAAGGCGGCGGCGAGGAAACCCGCTCAAACCGGTGGTTGGCCGAGTTGCAGCAGGAGATGTTCGTCGAAATCAATCCCGCGGACGCAGCCGCCCGCGGCATTGGCGACGGCGTCTGGGTGTGGGTGACCGGCGCGGAGAACGATTCCAAAGCGCGGGTGAAGGCTTTGGTGACCGAGCGTGTTGGCAAGGGAGTAGCGTTCATGCCTTTCCACTTCGGCGGCTGGTTCCAGGGTGAGACCCTGCGGGCCAACTACCCCGAAGGCGCCGATCCCTATGTGCTCGGTGAAAGCGCAAACAGCATCACCACCTACGGCTATGACCCGGTAACGGGCATGCAGGAGCCGAAAGTCACGTTGTGCCAGATCGCGATGGCGTAACAGGGAGGTGCGGAAAATGGCCAGGATGAAGTTCCTCTGCGACGCCGATCGCTGCATTGAGTGCAACGCTTGCGTCACCGCCTGCAAGAACGAGCACGATGTGCCTTGGGGCATTAACCGCCGCCGCGTCGTCACGATCCATGACGGCAAGCCCGGCGAGCGCTCCGTCTCGATGGCCTGCATGCATTGCACCGACGCCCCGTGCGCGGCGGTGTGCCCCGTCGCATGCTTCTATACGACTGCCGACGCGGTGGTGCTGCACTCTAAGGATTTGTGCATCGGCTGTGGCTATTGCTTCTACGCCTGTCCGTTCGGCGCGCCGCAATACCCGCGCGTCGGCAATTTCGGATCGCGCGGCAAGATGGACAAGTGCACGTTCTGCGCGGCCGGTCCGGAGCCGGACTCGACCGAGGCCGAATATGCAAAATATGGCGCCAACCGGCTGGCCGAAGGCAAGCTGCCGCTTTGCGCCGAGATGTGCTCGACCAAGTCGCTGCTGGCCGGCGACGGCGAGATCATCGCTGCGATCTACAAGGAACGCGTGACGAAGCGCGGCTACGGCTCCGGTGCGTGGGGGTGGCAGACGGCCTATCGGGAGACAATTGAGGTATAGTTCATCGCGGTGCCGATTGGTTCGCGCAGACAAACAAGCTCAGGAGGACCGAGCAAATGCGTATCTCGAGCCTTGGTCGACTGATTTCCCCGGCGGCCGCCGCACTCATTCTGGCTCTCGGCCTGCTTGTTGTTCCGGCCAGGGCGCAGGACGCCGGTTCAGGAAACAACCCGACCGCCCAGGCTGTCAGCGAGCGGCAACTTCTCGATGAACTCAACAAAATCCGGGGCCGCGTCACCATACCGGACGGCAAGGCCGCCACGCTGCAGCAGCCGCAGGGCCGCGACTACCAGGGCTTCCATGAGCGCGTGCTGCCCTGGATCGGCGGCATTGCGATCCTCGGCATGCTGGTCGTGCTGGCGCTGTTCTATTTCGTCAGAGGCCGCATCCGCGTCGCGGCGGGTGAATCAGGCGTCAGGATCCTGCGCTTCAACGCCATCGAACGGCTTGCCCATTGGACGACTGCCACAGCGTTCATCATCCTGGCCGTTACCGGCTTGAATCTCGTATTCGGCAAACGCCTGCTGATGCCGCTGATCGGACCGGACGCGTTCTCGGCATGGTCGTTTTGGGCGAAATACGCGCATGACTTCGTCGCCTGGGCATTCATGCTGGGCGTACTTGTCATGCTGGTCGCCTGGGTCTGGGACAACCTGCCCGACCGCTACGATGCCAACTGGCTGAAGGTCGGCGGCGGATTCTTCGACAAGTCGAACCGGACGCACCCGCCGGCGGCACGCTTCAACACAGGACAGAAGCTTATCTTCTGGGCGGTCCTGCTGGGCGGAATTGCCTTGTCGGTGTCCGGCATCTACATGCTGTTCCCATTCTCCTTCGCCGATATCAACGGCATGCAGACGGCCCAGTATGTTCATGCGGTCGTAGGCGTCCTCCTGATCGCCGTCATCATCGCCCACATCTATATCGGCACGCTCGGCATGGAAGGCGCCTACGAAGCCATGGTGTCCGGCACAGTGGATCTGAATTGGGCCAAGGAGCACCACAGCGCCTGGGTTGCCAAGCAGCAGGCGAAGACGGGCGATGCTACGCCGGAGACTTCCGCTGAGCCGGCCGAATAGCGTTTCTATCGCTGGTCGACTGCAGCCCAATCGCTCAGGAGGTAGTTGGTCATGATTTGCCGGCGGAGCCGCCGGCGGGATCGCCCGACCAGTTCTGCCCGACGAGATTGTGGCCCGGATCGCCCACCCGGGCACTGTCGGTGCTGAAGACCTGCCAGGAAGGCACCTGCTGTGCGCGCAAAACATAGCCGGCACCAAAGGCAACTAAGACGGTAACGACAATTCCCGTCAAAATCATACGCATCCCGCCTGCTCCTTCATTCTCGAGACGGGCCCGCCAGCCACCGTTCTTGCTCTCGCTATTTCGGCGTGGCCGCCTGCGGCGCTAGACGCTGGGCACCGGCAGCCCCTGTGGGCTCGGCCGGCACAACCGCCTTCTGCTGATATTGCATATCGAGTGCTGCCAATGCAATCAGCGGCGGTGGCATGGCAACGCCGGCAACTCTCATGGCGCGAGCCGTTTTCTGGCACTGGGCGATATCGTTCGCATCGGCGAGTTGCTCTGCCGCTTCGACAGTCAGCACGGATTCCTTGGGCGTGCTGGTCACGTCTGCGGGGGGCAGCGGCGCTGCCCTGCTTTCTTTCTGCGGGGCATTGTGCGCCGATCCGCTGGCTGCGTTGTCCTTGCCTGGCTGGGGAGCGTCGGTTGCCACGCCGTCCTGTCCGGTGATTTTTTGCGCAGAGCCCGTACCACCCTCCGACTTCGCTGGGTCGCCCGATCCGGTCGTGCCCTGCTTAGCTGAAGCCGCATCCGGCTTCTTTGCCGCGCCGGTGGGTGGGGGCGTCTCAGCTGGAGGCGCTTTCATGAAGGCGAGGATCTCGTGACAGAGGTTGACCGGGCCGCCTTGCCCCGACGCAACCACCTGACCGGCAGGCGCCTCAGCGGTCGGTGCGGCTGGCTGAGGCGTCGCGGTCTGTGCCTGGGAGGCCGAAACCGAGAGTGTAAGCATTCCCGCGAGGGCAATTCTTCTCATCGCTAGCTCCTTCCCCTTCGTGTCAGACGGTGCCGCCGGATGCAGTCGGGGCACCACCGTCGCACGCGTGCCAATCCAGACGAAATGTCCAACGCCGCCTTGCGTTCCATTGCTGCCTTCAACTATCAGGTTCCCGCATCGTCAACCCCCGTTATGAGGGCTCGGGCACGGATCGCCGCATTACCGGCGCACCCGGGTCGGCTTATGTCGCCGAGCCGGTCTGCTTCAGCCGCACAAGAACAGCACAACGACTTTCGCCCTGACGTACTTGAGGCATCACCGTGCCGGCTGCACATGTTTTCGCCCGAATGACGCCGATCCGTGGAGCAGCACTCGGTTGCGGCCGGATTGTTTGGCAAGGTAGAGCGCCGCATCCGCGTGACTCTGTAACTGCTCTGGTGAGATGGCCTCGTCAGTCGTCTGAACTGCAACTCCAATGCTGAGTGTGACGCTAGGCGACATGCGGGATGCAGGGTTGGGAAAAGCCGCGGCCTCAACGCTCTGACGAATTCGCTCGGCCACCGCGACGGCCTCTTCCTCGTCCACCCCGGGCAGCAACACCAGGAACTCTTCGCCGCCGTAGCGGGCCACCTGATCGCGGTCGCGCCTCACGTTTTCCTGGATCATTCTGGCGACCTCGACCAGACAGCGATCGCCCTGGGCATGGCCGAGGTGGTCGTTCAGCTTCTTGTCGTCGATGTCGCACATCAGCATGGCGGCACCGCCGTGGCATTTCCGGCCACCGTCCCATAGACGGTCAAGCGTTTCCGTCATCCAGCGCCGGTTGGCTATGCCAGTGAGCGGATCAGTCCTCGCCAAAAGTTTCAGCCGATCATTCGCTTCCGCCAGTTCGGCGACCCTGCGCCGGTCGCGAAGCTCAAACAGGAAGGTCTTCTGAGCGAGAATTGTCATGCTGCGCCGCGCGGCGACCGTTGCGAAGATGCCGCTGGTGAAAACAACGTCGCAGCCACGGCGCTGCCAAATTCGATGCCCGGGTTGTGTAGTTGAAAAACGAGATAGAGACCGAGCGCCAAGGCGGCAATAGTCACCGTCCAGGCCAGCGGAACCCCGAAGATGATGATGGCTGTGATGGCCACGAACAGCATGATGTTCAAGTGCCGTTCGTAGAACTCGCCACCAGCGCTTACGCCGACCAACGCAACCGACAACAAAATGAGGAAGAAGCCCGCGATCAGCGAAGCCCCTTGTAGCCACGGCGCCCGCGGCTTTCGCCAGATAAGAACGACGGCCACAGCGACGGGCGGAATGATGGCGCCAGGCAGGAGCATGGATAGCGCAGTTGCCCTTGGGAGCATCACCATGTTGAGCGCGAGTGTCAGCACGTCCAACAAAGCCACCCAGACCATCCAGGCTCGGATGATCTTTGTCTGCGACCAGACACGCGCTCGAAACAGGCGGTAGATCTCGCCCGTCAGCCGGATATCGCGCGTGCGGCTCGCCAGTAGTCGGTCGACTTCTGCAGTTATGGCCAGGACTATCCTGCACGTCTAGGTGCATCCGTTCTGTCAAATATCGGCCCTTACAACTGGTTTCTCCTGAATGTTCCGCCCGAGCCATCCGCTCCTCGGGATGGACAAGAATGCCAAGCTATCCTGAAGATTTGATTTCCAGAGGTACCGACTTGCGAATTCCGCTGTGATCCCTGCAAGCGTTTACGGCTCCATCATGGCTCGCGGCCTGCTGCCAAGCCGCGCCCACTGACGAGACCGTGCCCCGATCAGTGTCTCTTCGAGCAAAGGCGTACGGAGCGCATGAGAATGTCTTGGACTGCCCCTCCACTATCAAGTCGGGGTCGAAATCCAAAAGCCACCGTCTGCTGGCGGCTCAAGGCACTTGCCTAACTCCTAGCTATCTTTCCGATCGTGATAGCCACAATCTCACGAATTCTCTGGCGGGGATGACACTGTCGATGAAGGTGGTGGGATTGTCCACGGGCTGGACCTAGACGCCAAGATGGTGTTGCAGCAGCCCCGCCTGGATCTTGAGTTCGGCGGCCGGGCCTTCGTGGGCGATATGGCCATTGTTGATGATATAAACGCGGCTCGCGAGCGCCAGCGTCGCTGCGATGTTCTGTTCCACCAGCACAATTGTCTGCCCTGCCTGGACCAGCTCGCGGCAGGCGCGCACCAAGTCGTACACAATGACTGGAGCAAGTCCTTCGAAGGGTTCATCAAGCAGGAGGATCTTTGGGTTGCGCACCAATGCACGCGCTATAGCCAGCATCTGCTGTTCGCCACCTGACAAATCCGTACCACGGCTGGCGCGTCGTTCCTTCAGCCGGGGGAACATCGTGTAAATGCGTTCCAGCGGCCACCGGTCATCCGCAGTCAACCCGGCCAGAATGATGTTTTCCTCGACGCTCAGGCTGCCGAAGATGCGTCGATTCTCGTGCACGAGTTGCATGCCTTCCCGAGCGATGCTGTGCGCCTTCCTGCCAACCAGTTCGACCCCGTCTAGTTCAACCGAGCCGGTCCGCGGCGTCACGACCCCCATCAGGCTCTTCAGCGTCGTCGACTTGCCAGCGCCGTTGCGGCCCAGGAGCGCCACGACCTCATTCTTCTCGACCCTCAATGTGACGTCGAACAGAATGTGACTGTCACCATAATAGCTGTTTAATGCTCTCACATCGAGCAGGCTCATGCCACCTCTCCATGTACACCGCCAAGGTAGGCTTCCTGCACCTTTGCGTTGGCCTTGATCTCACTGGGCGTGCCTTCGGCCAGCACCCTGCCCTCCTGCAGGACGGTGATTTTCTCGACCAGCTCGAAGAGCGAATCCATATCGTGGTCGATGATGATCATCGTGCGTGCACGCGCGATTGACTTGAGCAGCGCCACGGTCTCGACGCGCTCGCGCGGGCTCATGCCGGCAAGCGGTTCGTCAAGCAGGAGCAGGCTCGGCGACGTCGCCAGTGCAAGACCGATTTCCAGCCGCCGCTTCTCGCCATAAGCCAGTTCCGAAACTGGCCGATCGAGCCGCGCCGTAAGGTTCACCAGCGCCGCCGTTCGCTCGACCTGCTCGCTGAGACTGGGAACGCTGTGGATACTCTTGAACAGATCAAGCCGGAACTTTCCACGCGCCTCGCCC
>NZ_RZQA01001299.1:0-1157 GCF_004022915.1 Mesorhizobium sp. M7A.F.Ca.US.006.04.2.1 | reverse complement strand
CCGTTGCTGTCTACGTCACCATCACCGCCCCTGCCTCCGGTCGCACCATAAAGAGCCTGTGCATGCGCCGGCGCCGTCAGGATGACTGGCAGCAGCAACGACCCCGCGAGCGCCGTGGAGCACAAAAGTACAAGCGGGCGTATGAGCGAGCGACGATCGCGAATTGTCATGGAATTCCCCCCGTGTGCCGCAAGCAACGATTCCGCGGCCGGCCCGATCGCCGGGCGTCCCGCGAAAATCATCGCTTGCCGCTGCGTCGGGTCGCGTGCGTCCGCCACGCACATCGCCCCGACTGCTTCCTCACAATCCGCCCGGCGAAACCACCAAGACGATCGCGGCCGATGATAAAACGTCCTCTCCCGACAATTCCACCGATCAATTCTATTGAATTCTGACCAATTCTTGCACGGGCGGATCGCGCTTGCCTCCCCGCACAACTCCTGCGAGATTCAACATTTGGCGCATCGGGGGGTGCGGCAGGGGAACCCCGTGCGAATACTCGACCATGCTTGATCTGAAGACCGTTCTGGTTGTTACGTTTGCAACCGCAAGCCTGCAGGCCGTCACCTGGTTGTTTGTGTGGCTGGCGTGGCGCCGCCTCTATGAGTTGAAGTTTCTTGCGGCCGGCTTCGTCGCTATCGCGGCGGGGGTGCTGCTGATTCTCCTGCGTGGGGAGCAGCCGGCGGCCTGGGCCATCGTGCTCCACAACACGATCATCAAGCTAGGCCTGGTGTTGCTGGCCGAGGGTCTGGCGCGCTTTCTGGGACAGCCACGCTATACCTGGATCAGCATTTCACTGCTGATTTTCCAAATTGTCGCATGGAGTGCCGCCCTCGCGATGGATCCGGGCGACATTGCTATACGCATTCACGCATCGACCTTCTTTACGGTCGTGATGATGTCGGTGATGTGTCTTGGGCTGATGCGGGACCGGACGCAACCAACCCTCCTGCGCTGGATCACGATCGGTGTGCTTGCCGAGTATATCGCGGCTAGCGTTCTCCAGAGCATCATCGAATACCGGCTGCCGGTCGATTTTCAAGGCGCCTCGGTTCTGGCCGACCGCAACGCCTGGTATCTGCTGCAGGGCGCGCTGTTCCTGATCGCCTTTTTCGGCTGCCTGCTGTTCATGGTCAGTTCGCGGCTGTCCTCTGCGC
>NZ_RZQA01001298.1:0-1159 GCF_004022915.1 Mesorhizobium sp. M7A.F.Ca.US.006.04.2.1 | reverse complement strand
AATCAACTTGATGTCCTGCGCATTTTATAGCCAGCGACTTCAACGCAAATACGGCAGGTCCGTTCTCCACCGACATTCCGCCGTCGCTCACGCTTTCAAAGCCCGGCGATGCGCGGCGAGCGTTCTCAGCTTCGCGGAAATATGGTCGCATTCGTCATCCGAGCGGTGACCGAGAGCTCTTCACTTCACCTTGGAACAACTCACGCGCTGGAAAGTTAGGAGCTGGCATCGAAGTCTATTTCTCCTCGATCCGCGCTTAACAAATGTTAGTCGTAACATAAACGAAAGATTACGGGAAGGAACATCTCAATGGAAGCAGCCTTGGGCAGGGTATCCGCCAGTAAACACACAGGCAGGGAAAATCTACTGGTTTGCTTCTCCCACTTGCGATGGAATTTCGTTCATCAACGGCCGCAGCATATCCTCACCCTCGCATCCGAGCAGCAGAGAGTGGTCTACTTTGAGGAGCCTGTTTTCGAAGAACTGCCACAGCCGCAGATGCGGACGAGCGAGGCATCGCCAAACATCCTGATCGTGACACCAGTGCTGCCGCTCGGCGCGTCGGCCGCGAAATCAGATGCCGTGCAGCAGAGGTTTGTTCAGCAGATCATAGCTTCTATGCCGCACAGCCGGCTGATCGCCTGGTATTACACGCCGATGGCTCTCCGCTTCACGGAGTTTCTTGACCCAGACATATGCGTCTACGACTGCATGGACGAACTCTCCGCTTTCAAGAATGCGCCGCCCGAACTGGCGCAGATGGAAAAGGCACTTCTGCGCCGCGCCGATCTCGTTTTCACCGGTGGTCTGAGCCTGTTCGAGACCAAGCGCCGCCTGCATCAGGCTATTTACCCCTTTCCGAGCAGCATCGACGTGAAACACTTTCACAAGGCTAGGCTGCCAGGAAAGGACCCAGCCGATCAGGCCGGCATTCCTCACCCGAGGGTGGGGTATTTCGGCGTCATCGACGAGCGGCTGGACGCCGGACTCGTGGCGCTAGCGGCGCGGACGATGCCGGACGTGCATTTCGTCATGATTGGCCCCGTGGTCAAAATCGATCCTGCAATCCTGCCGAAGGCCGACAACCTGCATTGGTTGGGTGCCAAGGCCTACTGCGACCTGCCCGATTATCTGCGCCATTGGGATGCCGGGTGGATGC
>NZ_RZQA01001297.1:0-1159 GCF_004022915.1 Mesorhizobium sp. M7A.F.Ca.US.006.04.2.1 | reverse complement strand
GCGCTGGTAGAGTGCCGCCGGCAGCTGGATCGATCCGCCTTTCGCATCCTGCAGCGTCAAGAGCACGATGTGCCCGTAAAGCGTGCTGGCGATCAGCGACTGCGCGAAGGTCGCCGGGCCACCGGTCTCGACGACGAGATCGATGCCGCCGGTCTGGTCGCGGACGGCCGCACCCCATTGCGGCATATCCGGTGTCGAAATCACCAGGTCGGCGCCCAGCGCCCGCAGCCTGTCGGCTTTCTCGCCGCGCGAGGTGACGACGGCGACATGGCAGCCGAGCAGCTTGGCGAACTGCAATGCAAAGAGCGAGACGCCGCCCGAGCCGATGACCAGAACCCATTGGCCGGGCTTCGGAATTCCGGCGCCCGTCACCGCATTCCAGGCGGTCAGGCCGGCGCAGGTCAGCGTTGCGGCCTCTTGCCAGTCGAGATGATCGGGCAGCCGCACCGCCCATTGTTCGTCGAGAACCGCATATTCCGCCAGCATGCCGTCCAGCGTGCAGCCGAGCTGGTCGACGAGCCCGGCATGGATGCGGCCGTCGATCCAGCGCGCGAAATAGCTGCCGGTGACACGGTCGCCGACGGCAAAGCGGGTGACGGCAGCGCCGACGGCGACAACCTCACCAGCCCCGTCGCTCAGCGGAACGACGCCTTGGCGTGGCGGCAGCGGATAGGTGCCGTTGAGGATCATCGTGTCGCGTCGGTTGAGCGATGTGGCGCGAACGCGCACCACGATCTCATGCGGTTTCGGCTCTGGCTGCGCCGCCTCGCGCATCACCAGGGATTCGGTCCCGGATCCTTCGAGGCGGTAGTTGCGCATTTCGTTCTCCTCAAGGAATATATAGACTGATCTACATATTATGTAGACCGATTGTGATATTCTGCGCAAGGCCTATAATGATTCCTACTGACAGAGGTTGACATGGCCAACGACACCCGCACCCGCATACTCGAGACGACTGGGCTGCTGCTCAGGCAGCACGGCTATCACGGCACCTCGCTCAACGACATATTGAGCGCCAGCGGCGCACCGCGGGGCTCGCTGTATTTTCATTTTCCCGGCGGCAAGGACCAATTGGTCATCGAGGTGACGCGCGCCAGCGTTGCCGACGTGACGGAGAGGCTGGGCGAAGCGCTGGCCGCCGAAAAGGATCCGGCGG
>NZ_RZQA01001296.1:0-1162 GCF_004022915.1 Mesorhizobium sp. M7A.F.Ca.US.006.04.2.1 | reverse complement strand
GGCCTGAACCGGTCATTGGAATGTCCTCGACGAGAAATCTGATTGTGAGACGAGAGCGCAGTCAGCGGGGCGCGAGCTGATAGATCAGTTCGTTTACTGCGTGCACCATTGCTTCAAAGCCCCCGGCGTTGAACTGGTTGATCGCCGCGAAGACGCCGACGCCGCGCGTCGGCGCGATGGCAACATATGTAAACATGCCTTGTCGCCCTCCGGATTTGTGAAGCACCAGCGGACGGTTGCCGTCAGCCTCTACCACAACCCAACCGAGTGCCATCGCATCCATCGGCGCGCCACCGTCGTCGAGGCCCAGCGCCGGAGAGAGCCCATCCCTCCGGACTAGGCTGGCGTGGTCGATAATGCGGCGTGCATCGTCCTCGGAGCCGCCTTGAGCCAAGTGCCAGGCGATCCACTTCAGCATATCGTTGGGCGTCGTATAAAGCCCCGAGGCGCATTCCATCGTCATCGGTGTCGGCACGAAGGGAAGCGGCGTGCCGTCGAAATTGTGGCCCTGCATCAGCCGGCCCTCGTCACCAGGTCGCGGATTGAAGACCGTGTCCACCATGCCGCGTGGCCGCAACACGCGCTCCTCCAAGACGGTAGCGTACGGCTTGCCAGCCGCTCCGCTGAGCGCCAGTCCCAGGAGGTCGAAGCCCAGGTTCGAATAGAGCGCGCCAGTTCCGGGAGGAAACAGAAACGGCTCCCCGTGCATGGCTGCGATCATCGCTTCCTTTGTGTGGCCGGCGTAGGGATCGTTGGGTGTTCCACCTGCCTGGGCCATCTCGCGCGGCAGGCCGGATGTCTGTGTCGCGAGGTCGATGATCCTTAGGGTCCGCCCATCCTTCTCCGGCACCACGAAACCGTCAGGCAGGTGCGTCTGAACAGGGTCAGTCAGGCCGATCTCTCCTTTTACCAACAAACTGGCGAGAGCGTCTCCGCAAAATGCCTTCGAAATGGATGCCACTCGCATCATTGTGTCGGCATTCGGCTCTATGCCGGATCCGCGGACCGTTTCGCCGAAACCGGCAAACGCCGTCTCGCCGTTGCGAACGCCGGCGATCACCAGACCCGGCGCGCCTGAACTCACAAAAGCGAATGTACCGGTGAATTCGACCGATTCGTCCAGCAGCCGATCGGCGTTTGCAGGACTTGCGCAGGTAAGGAC
>NZ_RZQA01001295.1:0-1162 GCF_004022915.1 Mesorhizobium sp. M7A.F.Ca.US.006.04.2.1 | reverse complement strand
CCCCCGTCTGGGGAGGTTGAGGAACACTCAGAACTCGATCCCCTGCTGCGCTTTCACGCCGGCGGAAAAATGATGCTTGGTCACGCCCATTTCGGTGACGAGGTCTGCGGCCTCGACCAGCGCCGGCTTGGCGTTGCGGCCGGTGACAACGACATGCAGGCCCTCGCGCCGCGCTTTTAGCGCGCCAACCACTCTGTCGAGATCGAGATAGTCGTAGCGCAGCGCAATGTTCAATTCGTCGAGCACCAGCAGGCTGATCGACGGATCGGCCATCAGTTCGAGCACCTTGGCCCAGGCGGCTTCGGCGGCAGCGATGTCGCGCTTCAGATCCTGGGTTTCCCAGGTGAACCCCTCGCCCATCGCGTGCCACACGACACGGTCGCCGAAGGCGGCGAAGGCGTCCTTCTCGCCGGTGTGCCACTTGCCCTTGATGAACTGGACGACACCGACGCGCTTGCCGTAGCCGAGCATCCGCAGCGCCAGCCCGAAGGCGGCCGTGGTCTTGCCTTTGCCCGGGCCGGTGTTGACGATGAGCAATCCCTTCTCGACCGTCTTGCTCGCCACCTCGGCATCCTGCACCGCCTTGCGCTTGGCCATCTTGGCGCGGTGGCGCTCTTCGTCCTTATTGTCGATATCGGTCATATCATTTCACCTTGAGCGGCAGCCCCGCCACCATCAGCAGCACCGTATCGGCAATCGCCGCGACCTGCTGGTTGAGCCGGCCGGCGGCATCGCGAAAGCGGCGCGCCAGTGCATTGTCCGGCACGATGCCTTGGCCGACTTCATTGGACACCACGAACCAGGGTCCGCGCGGCCGCGACAACACCTCCGCCAATCGCCGGCATTCAAGGTCCAGATCGTGTTCGGCCAGCATATGGTTGGTCAGCCACAGCGTCAGGCAGTCGACAAGCACCGGCCGATCGTCCGGCAAGGCGGCAAGGGCGCCGGCGAGGTCGAGCGGTGCGTCGATGGTCGTCCAGCCTTCGCCGCGCCGCGACCGGTGCAACGCGATGCGCTCACGCATCTCGTCATCATAGGCTTGCGCCGTGGCGATATAGGTCCAGGGCGGCGGCAAGGCGGTCGCCAAAATTTCGGCGCGCGCGCTCTTGCCGGAGCGCGCACCGCCGATGAGGAAGGTCAGTGTCTTGCGATCAGGCAAAGC
>NZ_RZQA01001294.1:0-1168 GCF_004022915.1 Mesorhizobium sp. M7A.F.Ca.US.006.04.2.1 | reverse complement strand
ATCAGATACTGCGTGATGTCATCGCCGAGATCGGTCTTGGTCACCGAAATGCCGCTGGGGTGGACGAAGGAAAAATCGCTGCCGGAAAAGGTAGCGAAGTCGTTGCGCGCGAGCGTCACCTTGCTCTGCTTGCCGCCGGGCAGCGTCACATCGGCGCTCTCGCCGGGATCGATATCGACCGTCACGCCGTCGATGGTCAGCTTGAAGGCCTTGAGATCCTCGCCTCCGGCCGGTCCGGCGCACAGCGCGATGAGGGTGAGTGCCGCCGCCGATACCATCCGCATGGCTGTTCTCCTGCTTCTTACGACACCCCGCTCAGCGCCTTGATGGCACGGTAGAAGGTCGAGGAAAACAGTTCCGTTGGGTCATACTGCCGCTTCGCCGCCAGGAAGGCCGGCAGTTCGGGATAGGAGGCCAGCAATTCCCTGGCCGTATAATGCAGCTGGTAAGGCAGGAAGAAGCGCCCGCCATGCTTGATCGTCACGTCGATCAGCGCCCGCGTCAGCGCCCGCATCCTGGCATTGCCGTCGGCATCGGTCGGCTGGTTGACGTAGAGCACCAGCGAATAGGCCGGCTCCGGCGCGTAGGTCAGCGCCACATCCTCCCTGTGGACGATGCGCACCGAAGCATTGAGCACCGGCAGCGTCTGGTTGCGCAGGATCTCGCGCGCTTCCGCGATGAATTCGACATAGGCGGCACGCGGAATAAAATATTCGTGCAGGATGTCGGTCTCTTCCATCTGATCGTTGAACAGATAGGGCACCGAATCGTGCATCGGGTTGTTGCGGGTGACGAGACAGGCCTCGCCCTCGGCCATGGCCGAGGTGCGCGCCACCGTGCAGCTTTCGAATTTCGGCTCCAGTGTCTTTTCGGTGAACCACTTCAATTCCTGGAACAGGCTGCCCCATTTCGCCAGGTTGATGATCACCCGCTTCAACCCGACCGATCCCGGTTCGCCGATCTCGGGCTGATCGGCCGGCGGCCGCTCGGCCACCTTGTCGTAACGGTAGACGATCATGTCCTCGAGGAAATTGCCGGGCGCCGTCGACAGATGGCCGTAGAACAGGCCGATATCCTTGTTCGGCTCCAGCACCTTGGCGAAGAATTCCGGAAAATCGTCCGATTTGATGATTTCGCGCGAGGTGCGGTAGACGGCGTTGTCGACGAT
>NZ_RZQA01001293.1:0-1168 GCF_004022915.1 Mesorhizobium sp. M7A.F.Ca.US.006.04.2.1 | reverse complement strand
ATCCGGGATGTCGACCGCAGACAGCCTGGTCAATCCACTGAAAACTGGCTCAACGGCATCATGCGAGAGATGGCGAAAACCCGCGGCGCAAACCTGATGCATTAATTTTACCCTCCCTCTCAGGCTGAAGTGCTAAGCCGCGGGGCCGTCATTGTTGACCACATCTCGACAACTGGGCCGTACAGATCAGCCGCTTGGCTTGTCTCATCAGTCCTTCTGATCGCGCTCGACGAATTTGTTGAAACGGCTGGCTTTCCCCTCCCCGGTCTTGGCCTGATACAGAAAGGCCAGATCGTTCTCGTCGAATATCCGGAAGAACTCGTCCCATTCGATGGGCTCGAATGCTTCCTCAGGCTCACCGAAGTCGATCCGCAGGATGCCGCCCTCGCCTTTTGTGCGCACCACTGCCGGCCGGCCGTCCCGCTCCTCGGCCCACTTGCGAATTTCGTCGTGGTCGGTGGTCGTTTGCGACTGAGACATTGAAATCTCCTTTGATCGGCGTTGCTCCATGGGACACGCGGGCTGTCGGGCGTCCTAACAGCACAAGGGCGTCAATGTTCCAGCACCGCGCCGTGATCGCGATGCCGGCTCCCAACGAAGTCCGCCAAAGGAACTTTGTTGAAGCAAGGGAACAAACCTTTTGCCGAAAAGTTCGGGGCGCCGAGGTTACTGGTCTGAGGAGTCGTCGTGAAACGCATATTGGTTACAGGAGGCTGCGGCTTCATCGGCCGGCATGTCGCACAGGAACTCGTCGAGCAGGATTATTCGGTTCGCATCCTCGATGCGCTGCTGGAGCAGGTGCATGCGGGCGAAGCCGTCGCGCTTCCCGCCGGGACCGAACTGATCAAGGGTGATGTCCGAGACCGGGAGGCGGTCGCCGGTGCGCTGGAAGGTGTTGACGCGGTCATTCATCTGGCGGCGGAAGTCGGTGTCGGACAATCGATGTACGAGATCGCGCGCTATGTCGGCGCCAATGATCTCGGCACCGCAACGCTACTTGAAGCACTGATCAAGCACCCGGTCGAACGGATCGTCGTCGCCTCGTCGATGAGCGTCTATGGCGAAGGGCTCTATGCAACGCCAGACGGCCGGCGCATCGACAATGCCCGGCGCAAGGCGAGCGACATCAAAAGCGGGCAATGGAATCCGCTGTCGCCAGAGGGAGCCC
>NZ_RZQA01001292.1:0-1170 GCF_004022915.1 Mesorhizobium sp. M7A.F.Ca.US.006.04.2.1 | reverse complement strand
CGCTGCCACCGTCGAGCGCGGCGTCGAACAGTGCGCGGCCGGTCGAGCCGCCTGCGACCGCCAGCACATTGCGGGCGCGGTGGGCGAGACGCTGCGAATATTCGAGCTGGCGCAACTCGTCGGGCAGGCCGATGAGCACATTGGAATCGGAGCCGACGCCGTAGCGGCCGCCATGTTCCCTGAACAGCGGCGCGGCAAAAGTGCCGTCACCGAGATTGGCCTCGGTGATCGGGCATAGGCCGGCGATGGCACCGCTTTTGGCCATGGCAACGGTTTCAGCATCGGTCATGTGGGTGGCGTGGATCAGGCACCAGCGCTTGTCGACTTTGGCATTGGCCAGCAGAAATTCGACCGGCCGCGCGCCCGACCAGGCAAGGCAATCCTCGACTTCTTTCACCTGCTCGGCAATGTGGATGTGGATAGGCCCGTCCGGCGCTAGGGCAGTCACGTCAAACAGTTCTTCCGGTGTCGCGGCGCGAAGGCTGTGCGGAGCGACGCCGACAACAGCCTGATTCAACGCGCGAACCGATTCGCGGCATTTCTCAACAAGCCGCGAGAATCGATTCACATCGTTGATGAATCGCCGCTGGCCTTCGTTTGGTGCGGCACCGCCGAAAGACGAGTGCGCATAAAACACCGGCAAAAGCGTCAGGCCGATGCCTGCCTCGCCGGCCGCGGCCGCGATGCGCTCGGCCATCTCGGCTGGGTTGGCGTAGGGTTTTCCGTCGCGGTCGTGATGCAGATAGTGAAATTCGCCGACGCGGGAAAAACCGGCCTCCAGCATCTCGACATAGAGTTGTGCGGCAACCGCCTCGACCTGATCGGGCGTCATCGACAGGGCGAAACGGTACATCACCTCGCGCCAGCTCCAGAAACTGTCGGCGGAGGGGCCGCGAAGCTCGGCAAGGCCGGCCATGCCGCGCTGGAAGGCATGGCTGTGCAAATCGGGCATGCCGGGCAACAGGATCGCGTGACGTTCGTCGCCGGCTGCCGCAGCAGCGCCAGGCTGAACGGCTGTGATGCGTCCCTCAGCCAGGGTAAGCCGCACATTTTCGCGCCAGCCATCGGGAAGGAGCGCCTGTTCCGCAAAGATCGCTGCCACTTTTCTCTCCGGTTCTCTGTGTCTCATGCGATGAAGGCACTTGCAGTGCGTTTCAATATGTATATACA
>NZ_RZQA01001291.1:0-1173 GCF_004022915.1 Mesorhizobium sp. M7A.F.Ca.US.006.04.2.1 | reverse complement strand
GTCAAGAAGACGCTGGAATCGGCAATCGCCAACGCGGAAAACAACCACGACCTGGACGTCGATGCACTGATCGTGGCGGAAGCCTATGTCGGCAAGTCGATCGTCATGAAGCGGTTCCATGCCCGTGGCCGCGGTCGCGCCAGCCGTATCGAGAAGCCGTTCTCGCACCTCACGATCGTCGTTCGTGAAGTCGAAGAAAAAGGGGAGGCCGCATAATGGGCCAGAAAGTCAATCCGATCGGTCTTCGCCTCGGCATCAACCGCACCTGGGATTCGCGCTGGTTCGCGAACACCGGCGAGTACGGCAAGCTGCTGCATGAGGACATCAAGATCCGCAAGTATCTCGAGAAGGAGCTCAAGCAGGCTGCCATCTCGAAGGTCGTGATCGAGCGTCCGCACAAGAAGTGCCGCGTCACCATCCATGCCGCGCGCCCGGGTCTGATCATCGGCAAGAAGGGCGCCGACATCGAGAAGCTTCGCAAGAAGCTGATGGAGATGACGAAGTCCGAGACGCACCTCAACATCGTTGAAGTGCGCAAGCCGGAGATCGACGCGACCCTGGTCGCCCAGTCGATCGCCCAGCAGCTCGAGCGTCGTATCGCGTTCCGCCGCGCCATGAAGCGTGCCGTTCAGTCGGCGATGCGCCTCGGTGCCGAAGGCATCCGCATCAACTGCGCCGGCCGCCTCGGCGGCGCCGAGATCGCGCGCATGGAATGGTATCGCGAAGGCCGCGTGCCGCTGCATACGCTGCGTGCGGACGTCGACTACGGTACGGCCGAAGCGCACACGGCTTATGGCATCTGCGGCGTCAAGGTCTGGGTGTTCAAGGGCGAGATCCTTGAGCATGACCCGATGGCTTCGGAGCGTCGGGCCAGCGAAAGCGATGCAGCGCATGGCGGTGGTGGTGATCGCGAACGCGGTCGTCGTCGCGAAAACGCCTGAGACATTTAGGAATTTGGAGTTAGAACGATGCTGCAGCCAAAGCGCACAAAGTTCCGCAAGCAGTTCAAGGGCCGTATCCATGGTACCGCAAAGGGCGGCACCAACCTGGATTTCGGTGGTTTCGGGCTGAAGGCGCTTGAGCCGAACCGCGTCACCGCACGTGAGATCGAGGCGGCCCGCCGCGCGATCACCCGTGAAATGAAGCGCGCTGGTCGCGTCTGGATCCGTATTT
>NZ_RZQA01001290.1:0-1177 GCF_004022915.1 Mesorhizobium sp. M7A.F.Ca.US.006.04.2.1 | reverse complement strand
GCCTTCACCTTCTCGACCGGCGTAAACAAGGGCCAGGAAGCAGCGCCGCTGGTCGTCGGCAACAACATGTACATCGTCACGCCCTTTCCCAACATCGTCTACGCGCTCGACCTTTCCAGGCCGGGCGCGCCGATGAAGTGGAAGTACGAGCCCAACCCCGAGCCGGCGGCACAAGGAGTGGCCTGCTGCGATGTCGTCAACCGCGGAGCGGCCTTCGCCAACGGACGCATCTTCTTCAACACGCTGGACGGCCACACGATCGCGCTCGATGCCAATACGGGCAAGCCGATCTGGAACACTCATATCGGCAACATCAACATCGGCGAGACCATCACCATGGCGCCGCTGGTGGTGAAGGGCAAAGTTCTGGTCGGCAATTCCGGCGGCGAAATGGGCGTCCGCGGCTGGGTCAAGGCGCTGGATGCCGGAGACGGGCATGTTGTCTGGACGGCTTATGGCACTGGACCCGACAAGGATGTGCTGATCGGCCCGGACTTCAAGCCCCACTACGACATGGACAGGGGCACAGACCTTGGCGTGACGACATGGCCACCGGAAGCCTGGAAGATCGGCGGCGGCAATATGTGGGGCTGGATCTCCTACGATCCGGAGTTGAACCTGATCTTCCACGGCACGGGCAATCCAGGACCGTGGAATCCGGATTTGCGGCCAGGCGACAACAAATGGACATCCGGTATTTTCGCGCGTGACGCCGATACCGGAGCGGCGAAGTGGTTCTATCAGTGGAGCCCGCATGACCTCCATGACTATGACGGCATCAACGAGCAGATCCTTCTGGACATGACCTGGCAAGGCAAGCCGCGCAAGGTCCTTGTCCGACCGGAACGCAACGGCTACCTCTATATCCTCGATCGGACCACTGGAGAGGTGCTATCGGCCACAGCCTATGGCCCGGTCAATTCCAGCAAAGGCGTCGATCTGAAGACCGGCCGCCTGATTGCAAACCCTGACAAGAGAACCGGCACCGGCAAGGTGGTCCGAGACATTTGTCCGACGGCATCCGGCCTCAAGGACTGGCAGCCATCGGCGTTTTCGCCGAGGACCGGCCTGCTCTATATCCCCCACAACAATCTCTGCATGGATGAAGAAGGCGTCGAGGTAAACTACATCGCAGGCACGCCCTATGTCGGCATGAACGTACGCATGATCCCCGGGC
>NZ_RZQA01000128.1:0-10114 GCF_004022915.1 Mesorhizobium sp. M7A.F.Ca.US.006.04.2.1 | reverse complement strand
ACCAGGAAAAGACGATGACCACGAGCACTGCCGCAGCACCGCCGGCCGCCGCTCCCTTCATGCCGGTGACCAGGAAATGCCGGCGGAATTCGCGCGCGATAAAGCGTGCCTCGGCGCCGACGAAATGCAGCACCTCGATGATGTGACCGTTGCCGGCCATGGCGCCGCGCGTCGCGAACACCACCGTCAGCACCGTCGCCGACAGCATCAGCGCCAGCACGGCGATGCCGATGGTCACCGTGGTGCGGGCCATCGCCACCAGCCGGTCGACCCAGGTGCGGTGATCGTCGAGCGATGCGCTCGGCAGTTTCGGGGTGATCGCGGCGCGTATGGCGGCGAAATCGGGCGGGCTGTTCTCGTCGATGGTGACGATGATCAGTCGCGGCACCGGCAATTCGTCGATGTTGAGGCCCGAGCCCAGCCAGGGCTCAAGGAGCCGCGCGGTCGCCTCGCGGTCGATGATCCGGGTCGCCTTGACGCCGGGGAATTCGCCGGCGATCTGCGAGGCCTGGGTAAGGGCTGCTTCCATGTCGAGGCCGTCGACCGGCTTGATCTGGATCGTTGCCTCACGTGAAATCTGGTTCTCCCAGACGGACGCTGTGTCGCGCACCAGCGTCACCGCGCCGAAAGTCAGGCAGGACAGGAAGGTCATGATGGCGATGACCAGCACCAGCGCCCGGCCGGCGATGTTCTGCGCCGGCACGATCGGCGCCATCCTGCGCTGGGCGCGCGGCTTTGCTTCGGTCGCCTCGGCGTCCTGCTCCCTTTCCACAAAATGTTCGGCGGACAGTTCAGTCATAGATGTCCAGCCTTCCCCCGGCCAGGATCATGCGGCGCGCGTCGACCTGCTCCATCAAGCCGAGGTCGTGGGTGGCGATCACCACGGCGGTGCCGAGACGGTTGAGTTCGATGAACAGCCGCAGCAGGCGTCGCGCCAGCGGCGGATCGACATTGCCGGTCGGTTCGTCGGCGAGCAGGATTTCCGGCTGCTCGATCAGCGCCCGCGCGATCGCGGCGCGCTGCTTCTCGCCACCGGACAGAACCGGCGGCAGCACATGCATGCGTTCGCCCAGCCCGACCCACTTCAACAGCTCGGTGACATCGGTGCGGTAGCTCGCCTCCTCGCGCCCGCGCACGCGCAGCGGCAGCGCGACGTTCTCATAGGTGGTCATGTGGTCGAGCAGCCGAAAATCCTGGAACACCACGCCGATCCGGCGTCTGAGATGCGGCAGCTCGGTGCGGGAAATGCGGGAGCGATCCTTGCCGAAGATGGTGATCAGCCCGCGCGTCGGCTTCAGCGACATGAACAGCAGGCGCAGCAAGGTCGTCTTGCCGGCGCCCGAAGGCCCGCTGAGGAACTGGAAGGAGCGCTCCGGAATGTGCAGGGAGATGTCGCGGAGGATTTCCGGACCCATGCCATAGCGGAGGCCGACATTTTCGAAGCGAATCAATTTCGACGACCTGAAATTCGGCACGGCAGTGAGCCGGCCTGTTCTGGGTAAAGACCATCGGCCGGCATGGTTAACCGGCGGTTAATTCCTAGGCTCTTTCGACTCGTCACGAGGGCTCCGGTGGGGAAGCGTTAACCATTTGTGTTTACGCAAAAGAAACGAAAAGCGAACACGTGCTGCAATGCTGGGGCCATGATGGCTGACGATCGAACCGCGCGCCCGGTTTCCGGCGAAATCATGACCGATCCGGCGGCAATTGCCGCGACGGACCGGTTCATGCGCGGTTCGGCCGCCGACATCGTCGATGCCGATTACGTGGTGATGCCGCGCCTTGCACCTGCCGTGGAAAGCGTTTCGCCGCTGCCGCGTGCGATCGTCATGCCACCCATCGAAGGCATGGACATGCTGCGCAAGCCCGAAGCCCCGCCGGAGCGGCTACCAGCCTCGCGCGGCGGGCCGATCTTCTGGATCGCCGGCATCGGCGCTGCCTTGGCCGCCTTCTGGGTTTCCGGCGGGCACGCGCTGGTGCGCCAGGTGCCGTTCCTGTCCAGCGCGCAAGCGTCGGCGCTCAGCATTTCGGGCGTCACGTCACGCGTCGATGCTTCCGGACCGAACCCTGCGCTGTTCGTCGATGGCGAGGCCGCCAATGACGGCGCCAAACCGGCGCAGCTGCCGCCGCTTGAAATCCGGGTGACCGGCAATGACGGGCACATCACCCGCTATACGTTGGGGACATCCGGCCGTTCGCTGGCCTCTGGCGAAAGATTCGGCTTTGCCAGCCGGCTCGACGTGCCTAGAAACGGTGTAAGAACTGTATCGGTCACCTTCGCCGAATAGCGTGTGCTGATATTCAGGTGAGACTGGCCGCAAACGGCGGTTTCGTGCGCTTCCGGTGCTCACGTACTTCAGTACGCTCCGCTCCGGTTCTCGGAAACCACCGTTTTCGACTCAGCCTGACCTGAATCTCAACACATGCTGGGCGTGAACGCGTTTAGGCAAGAAAATCAGCGGGGCGAAAAATGCCAATTGTACGCGGCAAGAACATCGAAGTCCTGTTTTCTGCATCGGCGATCGCGCGGCGCAATCTCGAACTCGCCAAGGAGATTGCCGGACACGACTACCATGACCTCCTGGTGATCTCGGTGCTGAAGGGGTCGTTCATCTTCGCCGCAGATCTCATCCGCGCCATGCACGATGTCGGCCTGTCGCCGGAGGTCGAATTCATCTTCATCTCCAGCTATGGCGCCGGCACCAGCAGCGGCGAGGTGAGGGTGCTGCGCGACATCGACAATGAGGTCGCTGGCCGCGACGTGCTGCTGATCGACGACATTCTCGAATCGGGCAAGACGCTGAGCTTCACCCGGGAGCTGATGCTGTCGCGGGGCGCCAAGAGCTGTTCGATCGCCGTGCTGCTCGACAAGCGCATGCGCCGCCAGACCGAACTCAATGCCGATTATGTCGGCTTCGACTGCCCCGACTATTTCGTCGTCGGCTACGGCATGGATGTAGCCCATGCCTTTCGCGAGTTGCCCTTTGTCGGTGTCGTCAAAGGGGATGCCTGAGCGGCAGCAAAAAGGTTTGCTGATCCTCAGCGCTTTCAGGAAAAGTCAACTTTTGGCGGCCAAATATGCCGGCCATGGCAAAGCTTCTGATCGTCGAGGACGATGAGTCCGTCCGCACCCTGGCCGCCCGCGCGCTTGAACGCGCCGGGCACACAATCGATATCGCTGCGGATGGCGCGCAGGGGCTTGCGCTGATCCAGGCCGCGCGTGGCGGCTATGATCTCGTCGTCTCCGATATCCGCATGCCGGAGATGGACGGCATCGAGATGGCGATAGCGGCGGCAGCATTGTTTCCCGCCATCAAGATCGTGCTGATGACCGGCTATGCCGACCAGCGCGAGCGCGCCGAGGAATTGAACGGCATCATCCTCGATGTCGTGCAGAAGCCCTTCACGCTGGCTGAAATCCGCTCGCGTGTCGAACGGGCGCTGATCTGCTTCGCCTGATCAGGCTGGGTCGGCGGCAGCGAGCACGGGTGGAACATTCTTGCGCCGTTCGGTGTTGAGCGCCAGCAGGCCGGCGCCGATGATCAAGGCGGCACCGATCACGGTCGTCGACCGCGGCACCTCGGCGAAGAACAGGAAACCCCACAGCGGCGACCACAGGATGCCGGTATATTCGAAAGTGGCAACGCGGTTGGCCGGCGCCATCCGGTAAGCCTGCGACAGCAGGATCATGCCGGCGGAGGCGACGAAGCCGCAGGCGGCCATCTTGAGAAAATCCGGCAGCGTCGGCCAAAGCCATGGCCTTACCAGGAATTCGAGGCTGGGGTGGACGGCGTGGGTTATGCCGGCAAGGTGAAACGCGCCGGCAACCACGGCGGCGCCAACCAGATAGGCGCCGTTCTGATAGAAGGCCATCACGGTGGACGATTCGGTGTCGCCGATCTTGCGGGCCATCAGCTGCGAAAAACCATAGAGCGCCGCCGAGCCCAGCGACAGCAGCGCTGCCCAGTCGAACAGCCCTGCGCCGGGGCGCAGCATCACGAGGACGCCGAACAAGCCGATCAGCACGGTTGCCAGTGTCTGCCAGGAGACGCGCTCGCCAAGGTAGGGCCCGGCCAGCACCATGATGAACAGCGGCGCCATGAAATAAAGCGCCACCGCATCGGCAAGCGGCAAGGCGGCGATGGCCAGGTAGTACATCGTATAGGAGGTGAACTGGATGAAGGCGCGCACCGTCAGCATGCCGAATCGCTTCGACAGGATCGCCCGCAAGCCGACGTCGGCATGCACCAGAACGATCAGGATTGGCAGAGCGACGATCGAGCGGATCGCCATCACCTCGGTCACTGGATAACCGCTCGACACGGCTTTGACGAGCGGATCCTGCAGCGAAAAGACCAGCACGCCGAGGCACAGGCTCAGGATGCCGCCCACCATCCGATTTTGCATCTGCATCCAGGCTCCTGCGCGTACGATCCGAAGCTGCCGCCTGCGGGGTAAAAAGAACCCGCCACCGTTTCGGGCAGCGGGCACGAGTGAGGACTCTTGATTGGTCCGCGGCTGATTTCGCAGCCGCATATCCAATGGGTGAGGCGACTATCATCCGCCGTTTGACATGTTGCAAACGAATTGGAATGATGCCAGCAATCAAATTCTCTTATGGCGGATTTCATGCGGCCGACCCTCGACAGCGACCTCCTGCGCACCTTCGTGGCGATTGCCGAGACCGGCAATTTCACCAAGGCGGCGGAGCAGGCCGGCCGCACCCAATCCGCGGTGTCGATGCAGATGAAGAAGCTCGAAGATCTGATCGGCGCCAGCCTGTTCGAGCGCGGTTCGCGCGGCGTCGCGTTGACGCGGCGCGGCGGCGAACTCATCGTCAACGCCCGCCGCATCGTCTCGCTGCTCGACGAGACGTCGGCATCGATGGCGGCAGCGCCGCTTGGCGGGCCGGTGCGCATCGGCATTCCGGAGGAATATGGCCACGCCATCCTGTCGCGCGCGCTCGGCGCTTTCTCGAAGCGTCATACGCAGGTCGAGGTCACCGTGCGCTATGCCCATTCCGGGGCACAGATGGCGGCGCTCGCTGCCGGCGAGCTCGATCTGTGCGTGGTGTTCGAATGGCAGGATCCCGCCGGCGGCGAAGTGCTGATGCACGACCCGACCGTGTGGGTGACATCGTCCCTGCATCACATGCATGAGGAACAGCCGGTGCCGATCGCGCTCTACAACCGGGCCGGCTGGTGCAAGGACTTCGCCATCAAATCGTTGGAGCAGCGCGATCTTGCCTATCGTGTCGCCTATACCAGCGACACCACCGGCGGCCTCAAGCTCGCCGTCACCTCCGGACTGGCGATCGCGCCGATCTCGCGCAGCAACATTCCGGACGGCTGTCGTGAACTGACCACGGCGGACGGATTCGGCGCCATCGATTCCTCGAACGTGGTGATGCACCGCAACCCGAACGCGTCAGGCGAGGCGATCGACGGCATGCAGGATGCGATCCGCGAAGCCTTCGTCAACAGGCTCAGTCAGCCGGCGGCATCCTCGTAGAAATGCAGCCTGTTGCCGAACGGATCGGCGACCGATACCTCGCGGGTCTTCCAAGGCGTCTCTTCCACGCCTGGCCTGGCGAAGCGGTAGTTTTTGCCGGTCAGCTCGCCATGAAGAGCCGTGATGTCCTCGACCTCGATGCGCAGGGCGATGCCGGGTGCACCGTCGCCATGATGTTCGCTGAGATGCAGGACGCAGCCGTCGCGGCCGATCGCCATGTAGAGCGGCGCGTCGTCGGCGAAGCGATGTTCCCACTGCACCTTGAAGTCGAGGAAGCCGACATAGAATTCACGCGCCTTGGCAATGTCGAAGATGCGCAGGATGGGTGTGACGGCGCCAAGTCTGGGCATGGTGGTGCAACCGTGCGAGAGGGTTTTCAGGTGGGATGGACGGGGGCGGCAATCCCCTTGTTTTTTCGCAATTCCGGACGGAAAACCGCTTCACACATTTCCTGGAATTGCTCTATTTCAGCTCGAGCAGCCGTTCCAGATAGCTGCGTTCGATGTCAGGGCTGAGCGCATTGCCGAGCCGCTTGCGGATCGCTTCCAGAATCTGGCGGGCGCGCTGGACGTCGATCTCGTCGGGCACCTTCACCGAATCGCCGAAATCGGGACCCTGGCTGGCGCGCGGCCGGCCGAGCGGATCGCGATCGGCGTTCTGCTGGCGGCCGCCTTCCTCGCCGCCACCCTGGTCGCCCTGCATGGCCTGCATCTGCTTCATCATGTCCTTGGCGCCCTTGCGCAGCGCTTCCAGCGCCCGGCCCTGATGGCCGACGGCCGCATCGCCTTCGCCCTCGCCGAGTGCCTGTTCGGCATTGCCCATGGACTTGCCGGCCTCGCCAAATCCTTCATTGGGCTCCATACCCATGCCTTCGAGGCCCTTCTTCAGCTGTTCGAGGTCGCTCTGCAACTGGCCCTGGCCCTGCTGCAGCTGTTTCAGCGCATCGGCGAATTCCTGGGGCGTCATCGGCTTTTGCCGGGCGAGCGGATCGCGGTCTTCGCCGACGCCGGGTCTGTCCTCATCCTGGCCGCCTTCGCCGAGCTGCTCGTCACGGTTCTGCCCGCGCTGGCGCTCGCCGCGCTGCATCTGATCCATGCGGAAGGTGTCGTTCATCATCTCCTGCTGACGGCGCAGGATCTCGCCCAGCTTGTCCATCTGCTGGCGCATCTCGCTGTCCTGCTGGCCGCCTTGCTGCTGCCGGCCGGCCTGCAGATTGTTCATCATGTCCTGCAGTTGCGACAGCAATTGCTGGGCCTTGTCGCGATCACCGGACTTCGCCAGGTTCTCGATCTGGTCCATCATGCGATCGATGTCGCTCTGGCGCAGTTCCTGGCCATTCTGCTGCATCTGCGGGGCGTTGGGATTTTGCTTGGCGCGCTCCGCGAATTCCTGCAGGAACTGGTTCATCGCCTCGCGCAGTTCCTTCATCGCCTTTTCGATTTCAGCGTCGCTGGCGCCATTCTTGATGGCGTCCTGCAGCGCCTGTTGCGCCTGGCGCAGCCGCTTTTCGGCGGCCGAAAGATTGCCTTCCTCGATGCCGAGCGCGATTTCCCAGAGATAGGAGACCTCGCTGCGCAATTGATCGTCGCTGTCGGCCATCTTCAGCCGGGTGCGGGCGCTCATGATGGCGAGGTAGTGGGACATGTTGTCGAAGGTGTCTTCCGGCCGCAGCGTGATGGCGTCCATCAGGTCGAGCACGCGCGGCTTGGCGTTGGCGTCGAGCGCCAGCAGGCGGCGCTGTTCGATCACGGCGCGTGCCAGCGGATTGGCGAAAGGCCGCTCCGGCATCAGCAGCGTCTTGGTTTCGCTCGATGCGGTGTGCCCGGCATCGTCGGTAGCGACCAGCGTCAGCTTGATGCTGCTGCCGGCCCAGACATGCTCGGTCAGGTCCTTGGAGGTCCTGGCGGCGTTCGACTTGCCGCCGCGACGCGGCAGCGTCAGCGGCATTTCAGGTGCACCGTACAGTGGACGCGCATTCGGCGCCTGCGGATCGGCAAGCGCGAACACCGCCTTGGCGGTGGCGGCGCCATAGTCGTCGTCGATCTGGTAGTTGAGCTCGAAGGCGCCGTTGGCGGCGCGCTTGGGCTCGCCGACGAAGCGGATCTGCGGCGGCTTGTCCGGTACGACCGCGAAGGCCCAGCGGCCGAGCTGGTCCTCGCCCGACGTCAGCGTCAGCGTGCCGTCGCCGGTCAGCTTGCTGGTGAACTGGCGCACCTTGGACGGCGTCGCCGGGCTTGCAGCCGGCTTGGCGGCGGCCTGCGGTGCAGCCGGGTCGATGGCGCGGGAATTGCCATTCTTGTCGGCGTAGCCGAGCGTTTCCTCGCCTGAGCCGCCCGTCACGCGCAGCGAAACGTCACTGCCTTCGGGAACCGTAAAGGTCGGGATGGCCTGGTTGGCGTCGGCGGTCAGGAAGATCGGCGGCTTGCCGGTGTAGGACGGCGGCGTCACCCAGGCGTCGATGCGCGGCGGCACGATATCGCGCGCGCCATGGGCATTGAACCCGTCGCTGATCCTGCCGCCCGTCGGCCCGAAGGAGAAGGCGAAGGCGGTAACGAGCAAAAGGGCCGCTACCGCGCGCAGGGCCCAAGGGTCGCGCTCCGGCACGCGCGTGCGCGGCAGGTCGGCGCCGAGGTTGTCGAGCTTTCCGGCCATGCGCTTCTGGTGTTCGCGCCATAGCGCCTGCGAGAAGCTGCTTTCCCGGCCGCTTGGCCGGTCGGTCTGCACCAGCACCGGGCTGTGCAACAGTTGATTGGCTGCCTCGATGCGGCGGTCGATTTCGCCGGCGCCCGGCAGGCGGAAGAAACGCAGGGGATAAAGCGCGGCCAGTGCTGCTACGGCAAAGGCAGCGACCAGGCCGATGCGCGCCATATCCGGCAGCCGGGAGAATAGCCCGAGCCAGGAGATGCTGAGGAACAGGCTGGCAACGATGACGAGGGGAAGCAGCAACGGCCAGCCGCGCTCGACCACCATCGAGACCCGCGTGGCCAGCCTGCTCAAAGCCAGCCGCCCGGCGAGGCCGCGATCGCTGCTGAAGGTGGGTCGTTGCGTCATCGGCCCTTCCTTGAGCCTATGGCATCCCGAAACCGGGATGCGGCCCTATCCCTTTGAGCATGATCTGTTCCGAAAGGGATTCCATGTTTCGGGATCATGCTGTGGAGCGGGCAGATAGCCCGACGCCTCACGACTCAAAGAATACCAGCAAACACGGCAAAGGCGAGGCGGTTCGAAAAAACGTGAAGTGGACCGTTATAGTTCCATCCTGCATCGCTTTAGAAGGCAGCAGGCCCTTTAGAAGGTAGTGGGATCCGCATTCGCCCCGCAGACCAGCACGGCGACCCGTTCGCCCTGTGCCGGCGCATAGCGGCCCGACAGGATCGCGGCAAAGGCGGCCGCACCTCCCGGCTCGGAGATGATGCGGGTTCGGTTCCACAGCGCCTTCTGCGCGGCGACGATGTCGTCGTCGCCGACCAGGATCGAGCGTTCGACATAGGCCTCGGCGATCGGGAACATCATTTCGCCGACGCGCTTTGGCGCCAGTGAATCGGCGGCGATGCCCTCGGCCGGCGCATCGACGGGGTGTCCGGCCTCGAAGGCGCGATGCAGCGTCGGCGCTCCTTCCGGCTCGACGGCGATGATGCGGATGCGGCCCGCGAACCAGGCAGCGATGCCGCCGATCAGACCGCCGCCGCCGACAGCGACCAGCAGCGTGTCGATCCGAGGCAAATCGGCCTCGATTTCGAGCCCGAGCGTGCCTTGGCCGACGAGCGTTTCCTCCTGGTTGAAGGCATGGATCTGCAAGGCGCCGGTCTCCTCGGCGAACCGTTCGCTGGCGGCCAGCGCTTCGGCATAGCGGGCGCCGCCGACGATCAGCTCGGCGCCATAGGAGCGGATCCGTTCCAGCTTGGCTGCCGGGCTCACTTCGGGAACGAAGATGGTCGCCTTGTGGCCAAGCCGCATGGCGGCATAGGCGACGGCCGCGCCATGGTTGCCGCCCGATGCTGCGACGACACCGGCCTTTGGGACCGCACGCTCCAGCAGGTTGGTGAAGGCGCCGCGCGCCTTGAACGAGCCGGAATGCTGCAGGCATTCGAGCTTCAGGTCGACGGCCAGCGGCGGCCGATCGAAGTCGGCCATGTCGACGCGCAGCACCGGCGTGTGCCTGATATAGGGGCGGATGCGCGGTTCCATCGCGGCAATGCGCTCGCGTGTGACGGTGATGCCGTTCGTCATGATTGCTCCCTTTGACGGGTCGGTGTGTTTCCGGCGCTTCTATGCAAGCCAGTCGGGCACGGAATCCAGCCTGATCAGGTCGTCATAGGTCAGGCGTGGGCGCACGACGTGGAACCGGTCGCCGTCGACCAGCACTTCCGGAACCAGCAAGCGGGTGTTGTAGGTACCGGCCTGCACCGCGCCATAGGCGCCCGCGGTGGAGACGGCAATCAGGTCGCCGGCCTTCAGCCTGGGCAGATCGCGGTCCAGGCCGATATAATCGCCGGTCTCGCAGACCGGGCCGACGACGTCGACCATCATGCGCGGCGTGTCCGCCGGCGGCTGCACGACTGGACGGATATCGTGGAAGGCATCGTAGAGCGTCGGCCGGATG
>NZ_RZQA01001289.1:0-1178 GCF_004022915.1 Mesorhizobium sp. M7A.F.Ca.US.006.04.2.1 | reverse complement strand
GCGGCGAGCCGCCGCGGGACGTCATGACGGCGGATGGCCGCATGCGGCTGCAAGCCGGTGGTTCGACGCCGGAGGTTCCCTTCGACAGCGATTTCCTGCGCATCGGCCAGCCGCTGGCCTCGTAGGTGTGATTGCGCGGCCGCAGGGTTTGAAATTTCCGTGAACTGTCGCCAAGATGTGGCCGAAATCATCATGCGGAACATGGTGGATCTGAAGCTCTGCCAGAGAGGCTCTCATGTCCGAAATCGCCCATCTCGCCGCCACCATCTTCAAGCGTGCCGGCAAGGCAAACCGCTTCATCGTCGCCATTGCCGGTCCACCGGGCGCCGGCAAGTCGACGCTGTCGGCAAGGCTGCATGAACTGCTGCCCGAAGGTGCAGCGGAGGTCGTACCGATGGACGGCTTCCACTATGACGACGCCGTGCTCGAGCGGCGCGGTCTGCGCGCGCGCAAGGGCGCGCCGGAAACCTTCGACTTTGCCGGTTTTGAGGCCTTGCTGAAGCGTATCCGTGCCGGTGAACCCGACATCGCCATTCCGGTCTTCGACCGCAGCATGGAACTGTCGCGCGCCGCAGCCTCGATCGTCGCCACAGAAACCAAGTTCATCCTGGTCGAGGGCAATTACCTGCTGCTCGACGAAGAGCCGTGGTCGCGGCTGGCGCCGCTGTTCGATTTCTCGATCTTCGTCGACGTGCCGCGCAACGAGCTCGAGCGCCGCCTGATGGAGCGCTGGCACGAGCATGGCCGCTCCGATGAAGATGCGCGCGCCTGGATCGCTTCCAACGACCTGCCCAACATCGAGCGCGTGCTCGCGCGGCGCAGTGCCGCCGATCTGGTGATCGGCCTTTCCGCTTGATTCGACGGATTGTGCAAGGGGAACCTTAAGACTTTCAGGCCGTTATCCCGACACGACAATTGTGCCAAAAGAGGGATTCGGTCCAATGGCAACCAAGGCAAAAAAGCCTGCGCCCGCCAAGGGCAAGGCGACCCAATCCAAAACCGGCGCCGGCCCGGCGATGACAGCCCGTTCAAAGGACGCCAAGCCGGCTTTCGGCAAGGCAGCGCCGAAGAAAGTGGTGCCGGCCGCAGCGAAAGCCGCGCCAAAAGCCCCAAAGCCGAAGAAGCCCGCGAGTTCCAGCGACTCCTTAGGCGGCAGTGCGATGCGCACGGCCAAGGCC
>NZ_RZQA01001288.1:0-1184 GCF_004022915.1 Mesorhizobium sp. M7A.F.Ca.US.006.04.2.1 | reverse complement strand
GGTGGAAGTTCTGTTCAAGGTGATCCGCGATCTGTCCAGCCGCGGCGTCTCCATCGTCTACATATCGCATCACCTCGAAGAGGCGCTGCAGATCACCGACTATGCCGTTGTCCTGCGCGATGGCGCGATTACCGCGACGGCCGAAGCTCGGGATATCGATCTCGAATGGATCGTGCGCAACATGGTCGGCGAGAATTTCGATCTCGGCTCGCCGCCGACCGGCCATGAATTCGGCGAAGTCGCCCTATCGATCGAGGATGTCAGCGTCGTCGACACTTCGGGCTCAGGTTATTCCGTCGTCGATCACCTGTCGCTGGACGTGCGAGCAGGCGAGATCGTCTGCATCTACGGGCTGATGGGTGCCGGGCGCACGGAATTGCTGGAGGCCGTCGCCGGACGAGTGCCGATGGCGGGCGGGCGGGCGCTGCTGGAAGGCGAGGACGTCTCGGGGCTGAGCATTGCCCAGCGTATCTCCAGAGGGCTTGTGCTGGTCCCCGAGGACCGGCAGCGCGACGGACTGGTGCAGACGATGACCGTCGGTCGTAATCTTTCGCTCGCCAGCATCGAAGCGTTCGCCAGGGGCCTGTTTCTGTCTCGTTCCAGAGAGCGAGAGCTGGTCGAAGACTCGATCCGCAAGGTGACCGTCAAGACCGCTGGCGGCAACGCCATGATCGGATCGCTGTCGGGCGGCAATCAGCAGAAGGTCGTCATCGGCAAGATGCTGACGACCAATCCCAAGGTTATCCTTCTCGACGAGCCGAGCCGCGGCATTGATGTCGGTGCCAAGGCCGAAGTCTTCCGCTTGCTGAGCGAACGCGCTGCGCAGGGCCTTGCCGTCGTCTTCTCGACCTCTGAGGTCAACGAATGCCTCAGCATTGCCCACCGCATCGTCGTCATGCGCCGCGGCAGGATTTCAGCCGAATTCGGCGCCAATGCCACCAAAGAGCAGATCATGGCCGCCTCGGGCGAAGCCGTGGTCGCCTGATCACCAGGAATTTCGGAGCCCACACCATGACCGATGTCAGCCAGGCCAGAAAACAGTCCAGTCCAAGCGCGAGCGAAGGCTTCGATCTCGCCAAGCTGCTGCTCGAGGGCCGCGCTTTCTTTGCCCTGATCGTCATCATCGTCGTGTTCTCGATCCTGTCGCCCTACTACCTCTCGGTGGCGAATTTCCTGACCATGGC
>NZ_RZQA01001287.1:0-1187 GCF_004022915.1 Mesorhizobium sp. M7A.F.Ca.US.006.04.2.1 | reverse complement strand
CCTACTGGCAATATCAGAAAGATCCGATCGCGGATGCCTTCAACCCTGCGACCAAATATGTCGCGACGCATCGGCCCGACACCCTCACCTGGCAGAACACGCAATCGCTCGGGCCTGATATCGTTGCGGAGTTGCGCCGCCTCAAGCAGGAGGATGGACCCGACCTGCTCATCCAGGGATCGGGCAACCTGATCCGAACGCTGCTCGCCAACGGGCTGATCGACGAGATCCGGCTGATGGTCTTCCCGCTGTTGCTGGGTAACGGCAAGCGGCTGTTCGGCGACAGCGCGATCCCGGCCGCCTTCAAGCTCATTAAGTCGCAGGCAACCGGCACCGGCGTCATCATGGCGACCTACGAACGCGCGGGCGAGGTCAAGGTCGGGTCGTTTGTCACGGGAGAGCCGTCGGAAGCCGAGCTCGAGCGGCGCAGGAATTGGAAGTAGCAGGACCTGGGTTCCTCGCCCCACGATGAAAGATCGACCCCCACTCCGTCGAGCTTCGCTCGACACCTCTCCCCCGGTTGACGGGGTAGAGGAACGGCGCGAACCTACCTCAGCTGGCACCTTTCCTCTCCCTCCGGAGGGGGGAGAGCGACGGGGGAGAGGAACCCCAGTTCTGAGAAGCTTCAAGCAGCGACTGGTCGCCGCGCCAGCCCTTCCCGTATATGCCGTGCGAATTCCTGCGCCGCGGGCCCTACCCCATGCCTCGGCAGATGCAGGTTGATGGCAAAATTCGGCAGCGGCGGCAGGCCGGACTCCGATGGCAATATGTCGAGATCGGCTGGCACCGTGGAGGCCAGCCAGGTGGTGACGGCGAGGTCGGAGCGCACCGTCGCGGTCGTCGCGTCGATGTTGCCGTTCTCGAACACGGTGCGCCACTCCAGCCCATGCTCACCGAGCGCCGCCAGCACAGCCGGCCGGAAAGCGCAGGTGTCGGCGACGATCGAGACCGGCAGCGGCCGCTTGGCGCGGGCAACGCCGCCCTTGGCACCGACCCAGACCAGCCGGTCAACGACGAGGCATTCGCCGGCCGACGGGCCGGCGCATTCCTCGATCACGGCAAGGTCGATGGTCCCGGCCGCAAGGGCAGCAGTCAATTCTGGCGATGAGGCGCAGACCAGCGATATCTCGACCTGCGGATAGGTCTCGGCATAGGTCTTCAGCACCGGCGCCAGCAAGGTGCCGACA
>NZ_RZQA01001286.1:0-1190 GCF_004022915.1 Mesorhizobium sp. M7A.F.Ca.US.006.04.2.1 | reverse complement strand
GGTCAAGACCCATCGCGTCGAGGTGTGGGGCCAGCCTGGCGAGAAGCCCCATGTTCTTATATTCCTGGTCCCGCCTCCCCAAGCAGAGGACATACGGCCTGCTCCGGTCGACGGCCAGAGTTGATCTCGCCGCATCCCACCGGTTCGCATGGTCGCTGCCGTTGTAGGTGACGACGATGTTTTCTTCTGGCGCGATTCCGAACTTGATCAGATGGCTGCGTGAGAGTTGCGAGACGGTCGTGATGCGGGCGGCCTGCCTGCCAAGTGCCGGCAGGATCAAGCGGTGCGCCCAGCGGAATCCTCGCGCGTAGCTCGACGGCATGAGCCTTGTGTGCATGTCATGGATACACGCGATCTGGCGCCTCAGCGCGACGGGAGCGAGATTGCAGAAGCTCAGCAATCCTCCAGGCACATGCCAGGGCAACTGCGCCTGCACCCAAAATTGCGGCAGTCGCGGCCTGCTGAATTCAGGAACGACCCGGACGGGGATGGCATCGAGGCGCAAAGGTTCCGAAAGCGGACGCGGCACCACGAGATCAATCTCCAGGTCGCGACCGAGCGGATGCCCTTCTGAAATGAGGGCGTCGAGAGCCAAGGTGACCTCGCGGGCGTAACGGGCCACACCGGTTGGCCGAAGCGTCGTGAAGTCTCCATTTATCGTCCAGCGCCGTCTCGGCGCTTCCCGGTCCGCGCACACCGCAGCGGGATGGCCGATCAGGAAGTCGGCGCCGGCGACAGCGGATCTGGCCAGGGGCGTGTCGGCACGGTGTCTGTTCGCCGGCCAGGCCGATCTTGGTTGCGGCGACTCCCTCGTATCGAACCCGAGCTTGGCCATGTCCAGCTTCCCCGACCTTCCGGCACCCTAGGCAGACTAGCATTCCCAGGAACACCAAGGCCCTTAAACGTTCGAGGTAGGTACGCTGTCCGACGTCGCCAATCCGGATGATTGCCACTTAGCCGAATGACCCGATGGCCATGGTGACCTGGCGTCTTGACGGTTCCACACTGAAAGTTCCAAGGGGTGGACGACATGGCGCGACGTTGGACGATCAATGGGCGGTTTCTTTCGCAGCCGACAACAGGCGTTCAGCGTTACGCGCGCGAGGTCGTGCGCGCTCTCGACACCTTGTTGGCCGAGCAGAACCCGCTGACCCGCGGCCTCGAGCTTGCACTGCTCCACCCTCCAGGGT
>NZ_RZQA01001285.1:0-1192 GCF_004022915.1 Mesorhizobium sp. M7A.F.Ca.US.006.04.2.1 | reverse complement strand
CTCGACGATCTGCGCGACGAACTCGGCGATCTGCTGCTGCAGGTCGTCTACCACGCGCAAATGGCCGAGGAGGCCGGCGAGTTTGCCTTCCCCGATGTGGTGCAAGCCATCACGACGAAAATGATCCGACGCCATCCGCATGTCTTCGGCGACGAAAAGGCCCGCAGCGCCGGCATGGCCAAGGGCATGTGGGAAAAGATCAAGGCAGAAGAGAAGGCAGAGAAACGAAGCGCCCGCCTCGCGCGCGGTCTCGATCCCGAAGACAATGGCAAGGGGTTTCTGGACAGCGTGCCGGTCGCCCTGCCCGCGCTGACCCGGGCGCTGAAACTTCAGGAGAAGGCCGCCCGCGTCGGCTTCGACTGGAGCGAGGCAGCGCCCATCCTCGACAAGATCGAGGAAGAGATCGGCGAATTGCGCGAGGCGCTGGCCAAGGGCGACACCGCCTCGATCAAGGACGAGTTCGGCGACATGCTGTTTGCCGTCGTCAATCTCGGTCGCCACCTCAAGCTCGATTCGGAAGCAGCGCTGAGCGGCACCAACGAGAAATTCCGCTCACGTTTCCATTATGTCGAGCAGGCTTTGGAGAAAGCCGGCAACACGCTGGACAAGGCTGATCTGGCCGAGATGGAAGCGCTCTGGCAGGAAGCAAAGACCGCGAAGTAGTCTCTCTTTTCGGGCAACTCCCGACGGAAACCGCTATACACTTTTCCTGGAACTGCTCCGGATTATCCGTTGTTTTTACGACGCAATCTGTTTTCGATCTCTTCGCGCGCGCTTTGCGTGGCCTTCAGCGAGATGGTGGCGCTGCCGTCGTCATTGTCGCTTCGCGAAACCACATCGCCATTGCGGTAAAGCCAGTCGACAAGGCCGAACTGTGCCGGCTCGATCGTCACGGTGAGGTCTTCGAGTTCGCCCGCCATCCGCGTTTCGATGATCGCCTTCAGCCCATCGATGCCCTCGCCGGTCACCGCCGACACCGCAATCGGCGGCGCCTTGTTGGCATCGGCGCCGTCTGCAAGCAGCCGGGTCCGGTTGCCTTCGTCGAGCCGGTCGATCTTGTTCCACACTTCGATCACCCGCTTGGCATCACCAGCGTCAACGCCAAGATCTGCAAGGATACGCTCGACATCCTCGGCCTGGGCGGCCGTGTCCGGATCGGAAATGTCGCGCAGATGAAGCACGAGGTCGGCGT
>NZ_RZQA01001284.1:0-1194 GCF_004022915.1 Mesorhizobium sp. M7A.F.Ca.US.006.04.2.1 | reverse complement strand
GGCTGAGATTGGGCGACTACGTCGTCCATGTCGACCTGCAAACGCCAGCCACTCAAGCACCAGCGGCCGGCCAGCCGGTTTCGGAACGCGCGCCGCCAGCATCCCGGGCCCCGGTGAGCATCGGTCGCGATGACTTCTTTTCCGCCAAGGTCGAAGAAGAGCCGCGACGGCCACGTCCGGCCGATCTGCCGAACCCTTTCGAGCAGCCGGTTGCGGGTGCATTCGAACGTGCCAACTCCGACCAGCGCCACTCGGCCGCTTTCGATGACCCGTTCAGCCTCGATCCGGTTTCGACGCCGGTGTCGAAAAATCCCGCCCCTTATCGCGAACCGGGCGGCGCGGCGAGCCAAGCGGACCCGTTCAGCCTCGACGCGGTACCGTCCCCCGACCGCGCAGCCCAAGCCGCCCGTGACAAGCCGTCCGGAACCCATGATGACTTTGCTTTCGGACCAGCCGCCACGCTCAGTTCGGCGAACGGCGCCAGTTCGATCGAACAGCGCGAGCGCATCGCCCAGCGATCCCAATCAGCCAATCCCTGGGATTTGCCGGTGCAGCCCGCAGCTACCCCTGCTTCACCACGTGTGGGTGCTGCTCCCAAAGCCGCCCCGGCGCTGGGTGCGGCGCGGCCGGAGGAGATGGCGCTTCGCGCCGCATTCCTGCATGGCATGGGTGTCGAGGAAGCCGATTTCCCCGGACGCGACAGCATCGCGGAAATGGAGAAGTTCGGTCGCGAATACCGGATGATGATGGAAGGCCTGATGCAGCTTCTGCGCAAGCGGGCCGAGGAAAAGGGAAACGCGCGCGTCGCGCAGACCATGGTCGGGGCCTCCGAAGTCAATCCGCTCAAGTTCCTGCCGACCGTCGACGACGCCATCATAACGCTTATCGCTGAGCGCAGCCCAGGATTTCTCGGCGGTGAAGCGGCAATCACCGATGCGGTGCGCGATCTCGCGCAACATCACGTACGCGCCTGGCGAGGCATACAGACCGCCATGCGGCGGATGATCGACCGTTTTGACCCGGTAGTGATCGAGGAAGAGCTGAAATCGAATTCCGCGATCGGAACCCTTCTCTCTGGGGGGCGGGGCGCCAAGCTGTGGGAACTTTACCAGAAGCGCCATCGTGAAATCGCCGAGAGTGCTGAAAAGAGCTTCCTTGGCGAAATCGGCGCTGATTTTCGAGATGCATATGAGG
>NZ_RZQA01001283.1:0-1198 GCF_004022915.1 Mesorhizobium sp. M7A.F.Ca.US.006.04.2.1 | reverse complement strand
GGATAAGTCAGGCTGGGCGCGCCATTCCAGACCGGGAACCCGTTGCCCAAACGCTCAACGTCGCCAGGGTGCGCGAACTCGAAGCGCCGTACCATGTCCGGGATGGTCGATTTTACAAAAACGCGTCCACACATTTACGGTCGTCTCATTGACAAGGATCGAGGCCCGCCCAAAATGGGAACGGAGTGAGAACGAGTCAAGGTTGTTGTGATGCCGAAGAAGCCAAAGGACGTAATGCTGCCAGGAGTATCGGGCGTCACAATCGATATCGATGACCGTGACAATCCTAGGGTCTGCCTGGTCGGGCTGTTGACTGACGAGGGAAAGCGATCCTTCACATTGAACGAAAACGGGGCACGGATGATGGTGAAGGCGTTGCACTCATTTCTCGATCTCCTCGACGGATCTACCTCCGTGACAAAGCCAAAACGCCCGGCCAACTGAGAACACAGCGCATGATCAACCCGCCGAAGCGACAGGACGAATATCAGGATCGCGCTAAGGGTCATTAAAGCCCACCGGGTGCATAAACTCTTGCGCCGACCTGGAGGAACATGCGTCCGCAGTCGAAGTTCGGAATGCGCTTGGCAAGGAAATCTCCTTGAAACAGCCGAGCAAGGCCCGCCACTGGCTCCGAGACCCGGTGGCGGGCCACCCGCAATCAAATCTTTTCGTAGGCTGGAACCTGTTTCTGAAATCGAAGTTGGAAATGTGCTTGGTTGAGATTCCCCTCCTCAAATCCAAGCTCTGGTGCAAGTGCAAGGCCCGCCGCTGTAATTGTGTCCTCAGCGGCGGGCTTACTTCGTCAGGCGCTCCACGGTCTCAATGATCGCCTTGGCCAATGCCTCGCCTTCATAGATCGGCTCTGGGCCATAGTAGCCCCGTCAACCATTCCTCGGATGGCAGCACGCCGGGAGGGCAGACCTGCTCGATGGCCATTCGGACGGGCTTCAAGGCTGCGCGTTCGCCAGTGAGTTCGATTGCCACAGGGGGCGATACGGCTGCGGTGTCATAATTTCGCCTCGCGGATCGCTCGCAAAGTCGCATGGCGCAGCTTGTCCTCGCGCTTCAAGGTCTTCACGCGTCCGACAAGGCCAGGTTTGATCCATTCGGCGTCGGGCTTGTCCGCTCCCTTCGGCGTGCCTTTCCCCTCTTGCACCTTGGCCCATAGGCGTTCGCGCATGGCTTTGGTCAGGGC
>NZ_RZQA01001282.1:0-1199 GCF_004022915.1 Mesorhizobium sp. M7A.F.Ca.US.006.04.2.1 | reverse complement strand
AGCAAAGGCAGCGAGGGCAAGAGCCGTTCGAACACGTCCGCACTCGCCTGTCCCAGCGCCCGCGACAGTTGCGCATCATCGGGAAGGTCGTTGAAGAAGCCGTCGAGCAGCAGCCTAACCACCTGGGCATAGTTCCAACGGCCGGCCAGTTCCGGCAGCGAATGACCTCGGATCGTCAGACGGCCGCCAAGACCATCCACATCGGAAAGCACGGTTTCCGCCGCCACCACATCATCGAGCCCATTCGCCATAGCCTGTCTCCTTGAAGCATTTCCGGATCGGAGATAGAGATGGGCAACGTTTCCATCAATCTTGATCAATAGAATCAATATCAGGGCTCGATATGTCCGAGTGGTTGTCCCGGGAAGAGGCGCTGGAGAGACTCAAGGTGCGGGCGCAGACGCTGTACGCCTATGTCAGCCGTGGGCGCATCGGCATGCGGCCCGACCGCGCCGATCCGCGCCGCAGCCAGTACCGCGCCGACGATATCGCCGCACTGGCGACCCGCCGGGCGCGCGGCCGCAGCCCGTCAGTCATCGCCGAAAGCGCCATCGCCTGGGGCGAGCCCTCGATCGTAACGGCGATTTCGACCGTCTCGCACGGTCGGCTCATCTATCGCGGGCAGGACGCCGCAGTGCTCTCCGGGCACGCCACACTGGAAGAAGCCGCCGCCGTTCTCTGGGCTCTGCCGAAACCAGTGGCTTTCGAAGCAGCGTCGCCGGACGCACCCCATCAAGCTGGCCGAGCCTCGGCCTTTGCGCAACTTGCCGTGCTTGCCGGTCAGGGGCGCCCGTCGCTCGGGCGCAGCGCCGCCTCGCTGCATGCCGATGCCGCGCACGCGGTCGGCGTGCTGGCCGCCGCGCTGGGCGCACCGGCGGGGTCAAATCCCGTCCATCAGCGGCTTGCGCAGGACTGGTCGGTGGATGCCGGCCGCGCCGATGCGATCCGCCGTGCGCTTGTCCTGCTTGCCGATCATGAACTGAATGCGTCGACCTTCGCCGCGCGCGTCGCAGCCTCGACCGGCGCGCCGCTGGCCGCTTGCCTGCTGGCAGGGCTCGCGACGCTGTCAGGCCCGCGCCATGGCGGCGCCGGCGAGGCGGTGATGCAACTGGCCGAGGATGCGGCGCGGCATGGCGCCGATGCGACGATCCGGCGCTGGCTCAGCCATGACCGGCCGCTGCCGGGGTTCGGTCATCAAC
>NZ_RZQA01001281.1:0-1199 GCF_004022915.1 Mesorhizobium sp. M7A.F.Ca.US.006.04.2.1 | reverse complement strand
GGACGAGGTCGACAGGCTGCTCGACGCCTTCTTCGAGATGAAGGAACTCCGCTTCCGCAAGATGGGCATCGCCAACGTCTTCGGCGACGCGCAGGTGCGCGGCTTCTTCCGCGCGCTGTTTTCGCAAGCACTTAGCGAGGACAAGCCTTCCTTCGTGCTGCACGGGCTCGAGGTTGCCGGCAAGCTGCGCGCCATTACCGGTTCAAGCCGCTCGGGCAAACGCCTGATCTGCGAATTCGGAGCGATCGCCGAGGACGATCTCGGGCACGCCAGCCCCGGCGACTTCCTGTTCTTCGACAACATCCAGGAAGCCTGCGAGACCGGTTTCGAGGTCTATGACTTTTCGGTAGGAGATGAGCCTTACAAGCGGCTGTGGTGCGATATCGAAACGCGGCATTTCGAAGTGCTGGTCCCCTTGACCGTGAAGGGCCGCATGCTGGCGCTGACGCTTCGGCAAGGCGCGCGGCTGAAAGCCTTCGTCAAGAACAGCCCGACGATCTGGAAGCTGACCAAGGTACTGCGCCGCAAAGCCGCCGGCCAGGCGGCGCCCTCGGAAGAAGATAGCTAACGCAATGACGCCGATCATCCGCACACTGTCCCTGCAGGAACTGGCGCTTCTCGTCGACTGGGCGGCCGCGGAAGGCTGGAACCCAGGTCTTGAAGACCCGGCGATGCTCCAGGCGGCGGACCCCGAAGGCTTCATCGGCGCCTTTGTCGGCGACGACATGGTCGCGGCAATTTCGGCCGTGGCCTATGGCAGCGAATTCGGCTTCATCGGCCTCTACATCTCCCGGCCTGACATGCGCGGCATGGGCTACGGCAAGACGGTGTGGGACGCCGGCATGAAAAGGCTTGCAGGCCGGACCGTCGGCCTTGACGGCGTCGCCGAGCAGCAGGCCAATTACCGGCGCAAGGGCTTCGCGCCGGCCTACGAGACCATCCGCTTCACCGGGCGCAAGGCAGGCCCGACGGCCAGGGCCGATGGGTTGCGGACGATTACAACGCAACTCCTATCCGATGTCGTCGCCTATGACGCCCATTGTTTTCCGGCGCCGCGGCGGGCCTTCCTGCAGCGATGGCTGCAGGAACCGCATCATGGGTTGGCGGCAATCGGTTCGCGCGGCGTGACCGGCTTTGGCGTGGCGCGCCGGTGTCGATCCGGCTTCAAGATCGGCCCGCTGTTTGCCGACGACATGGAA
>NZ_RZQA01001280.1:0-1199 GCF_004022915.1 Mesorhizobium sp. M7A.F.Ca.US.006.04.2.1 | reverse complement strand
GTCATGGCCCGATCGACACCGGCATTTTCGTTGTCTTCCTGGTCTTCTTCTGGTGGCCCATCAGCGATTTCTCCGGGGGAAAAGACGGAATTGGCGCCAGCGATGCTGCAGCCGGGGAAAAGAGCCTTGCTTTTCGATTCGGCCGGTTTCTGACCCGCATTTTCCAACGCGGCTGAATCGCCACAAGATCTGGATAGCGCGGTTAAAGAATCACAGTCAGACAGCCTGCCCGAGACGCGCCAAACGCGTCTCGCTTTCAGGGTCTTTCCACCAACTCTTCTAGGAATTTGGTGGGTGCGCACAGGATTGAACTGTGGACCCGCTGATTAAGAGTCAGCTGCTCTACCAACTGAGCTACGCACCCACTCGGCCGGCAAAAACCGGCGTTGGCGGGCATATAGCCGCCACCATCGGTCCTGTCCAGCCCTGCCGGAATCATTTCCCGACAAATCGACCGAGCATGCGTTCGATCAAACGAACAGCTTGCCCTCCGCCACCTTGATTGCGTTGCCGCCGATGCGCGCCGAGGCCAGTTTTCCGCCTTGCACGGTCAGTTCGAGGCGGATGCGCGATGGCCGGCCCATCTCCAGCCCCTGCTCGATCCACAGCTGTGAAATGCCATCGGTCGGCGCGTCGAAATGCATGATGGCGCCGGCAAAGGCGGCTGCCGCCGAACCGGTCGCCGGATCCTCGTAGGAAGGCGTGCCGGGCACGATCATGCGCACATGGAAGGCGCTTTCGTGGTTCACCGTCTCGCGGCAGTAGACATAGGGGCTGGCGAAGGCCCACTCGCTCTTGCGCGGCGCCAGTTCCGACCATGCCTGGTTGTCCAGCCGGATGCGGCCCGCCGCCTCGAGATTGGCAACCGGGATGGTGACGTAGGGCACGCCCGCCGACCAGAACGCGACGCGGTGATTCTCGAAGCCGATCTCATGCGGCGTCAACCCAAGCGCGGCACCGATCGCCTCCGGATCGGCATCGAGCTTCAGCGGCTCCGGCAGCTTCGCCAGATCGAACTCGGCAAAAGTGTTGCCGTCATGCTTGCTGACGGCGCACCGCACCGGACCGATGTTTTCCTCCAGCACGAAGATGCCGGCGCCGCCCTCCTCCGCAAGTTCGGCCAGCGCGATCGCGGCGCCGACCGTCGGATGGCCGGCGAACGGCATTTCATAGTCGGGCGTGAAGATGCGGATGCGGTT
>NZ_RZQA01000127.1:0-10178 GCF_004022915.1 Mesorhizobium sp. M7A.F.Ca.US.006.04.2.1 | reverse complement strand
TGGCATTGCCGCCGGCGACGCTGTCGTCGATCACCAGCACCTTGCGCATCTCGGAAACCTTGCGGTCGAGAGCGGCCCGGCGCTTGGTGACGCCTGATGTGTAGATTCGCCCAGCCAGGAAGCTGTCGAGATCGGTCATCGGAATGTTCGCCGCAAGGCTGACCAGCGTCGCTGCCAAAACGCCGCTTCTCGGCACACCGACGACCAGGTCGATGTCGCGCGGCAGCCGGTGCAGGCCCCTGACGATGGCGTCGTTCATATCGGAGATCGATCGGTAGTGCATGGTTCAGACCTGGTCCTGGAGGAGATGTCCGTAGCAGTCGAAGACGCCCAAATTATTGCGCTTCGCGCGGCGCTGCCGCAGGCAGCCTTGCCGGCAGCATCTTGAGCGCCTCGCGCAAGGCTTCGCGGCCGGAGGCGAATGCCAGTGCGATGATGATCGTGATGAGGTAGGCGAACACGGCGCTGCTGGCCAGGGCGACGACATGCTGCTGCGGCAGCGCTGGCTTGACGAACCAGATCGCGGCCAGCGCCAGATGGGCGCCAAGCACGAACGGCGTTGCCGCGCGCAGCACATGATGCGCCTGCAGCGGTCCGCTCTTGCCGACATAGAGCCATAGGAAAGGCGTCCGCAGATATTCGCTGATCGCATAGGCGATCGCCACGCCCAGCGCGCCATAGGGCAGGCCGAGCATGAAAGCCAGCACCGACGTTACGGCCGTTATGATGCCCCAGCGCATGAAATCGCCGGAGCGGCCCTGGCTGACGAAAAGCCACCCCGCCGGATTGTTGAGCGGCTGCAGCAGCCCGGCAAAGCCGAGCGCCAGGAAAATCGAGGCGCTTGCGCGCCATTGCTCGCCGAGCACGAAGGGGATCAGCACATCCGACATCGCGGTGGCGAAGGCGACACCGGGAAGCGCCACCAGCAGGATCAGCGGCATGACGCGCAGATAGGCGCTGCGGTAGCGATCCGGCTCGTCCTTCAGCCTGGAAAGTGCTGGAACCATCACCTTCGACAAGGGATTGGTGATCTGGCTCAGCGGAAACAGAAGCAGCTTGTAGGCGCGGTCATAGAGGCCGAGCTGCGCCTCGCCCCAATATTTGCCGATCAGCACGTTGTCGAGGTTGCGGGCAAAGAAATTGGCGAAGTTGAAGCCGGTGATGCCGGCGCCGAAATTGATCAGCTCGCCGATGCCGGCGACCTTGCGCGGCAGGCCCGGACGCCAGCGCGAACTCGCCCAGTAGCAGAGCGTCGGCAGCACGGCACCGGTCAGCGTGCCGGCAAACAGGGCCCAATAGGAGCGATCGATGAAGGTCCAGGCGATCGACACGGCAAGCCCGGCGATGGCGCTGGCGACGTCGATGACGGCCAGCCGGCCGAACTGCATACGGCGCGTCAAGAGCGCCAGATGCTGGGCGCCAAGCCCATAGGCCATGATCTGCAGCCCGAACGCAGCCACCAGACCTGTCACGCGCGGCTCGCCATAGAAGGCAGCAACCAGCGGCGCCGCACCCGCAAGCACGCAAGCCAGGATCGCGCTGACGGCGACATTGATCCAGAAGAGGTAGTTCACCTCCTCATGCCGGATGCCTGATTTCTGGATCGTTGCCTGGGTCAGGCCGAAATCCTGGAACAGTGCGATAAAGGCAAGCACCGGCGCGCACATCGCCACGACACCGAAATCCTGTGGCGACAACAACCGGGACAGGACGATAACCGACAGAATCTGTGTCGCGACCCGCACCGATTGCGCCATGGCCGTGACGACCGCGCCGCGCCCAACCGATTTGCGCAAGGAGCCTTCTGGCGGATCGAATGCATTGGCTTCCAAATTCAGGATTCCTGATTTTTTACGTGGATTTTCGAGCCCGAAAATCCACGACCGCCGCCGACCACAAACTACGGCAATAATTTTGCAGTGCAACAGAAAACGTCGATTGGTGCAGCAAAAATGTTGCGATGCAGCAAGAGCTGTACTAGCATTCCCTCGGGTGGGCCAACAGCGGTCGAGTTTTTATGCTGCATGTCTTGTACCTAGTGCACGACGTTTCCGACCCGGCGGTGCGCCGGCGGATCACGATGCTCAGGGCAGGTGGGGCCCAGGTCACCTTGGCCGGATTCCGTCGCACCGCGAATCCGATTGCGGATATCGAGGGACTGCGCCCGATCGACCTCGGCGGGACGCGTGACGGGCGATTCGGCCAACGCCTCGCGGCCGTAGCCAAAGCAGCCGTTTCGATAGGCTCGAAGCTGGGCGGCATGCCAAAGCCGGATGTCATCGTCGCGCGCAACCTGGAAATGCTGGCGCTTGCCCGCCGCGCCAGGTCAGCCTTCGGTGCATCGGTTCCGATCGTATACGAGTGCCTCGACATTCATCGGCTTGTGCTGCGCAACGATGTCCTGGGCAAGGCGCTGCGTGCCACCGAACGATTTCTGGCCAGGGATGTGAAGCTGCTGGTGACCAGTTCGCCTGCCTTCATCGCCAATTATTTCAAGCCGTTCGGCCAGGTCGCGGCACCCATTGAGCTGGTCGAAAACAAATATTTCGAGGCCGCGACGATTGTGCCCGGCGCTCCGGAGGCTGAATTGAGCCCGGTCGGCCCGCCATGGCGGATCGGCTGGTTCGGCGCGCTGCGCTGCCGCCGCTCGCTCGAGCTGCTGGCTGATTTCTCCCGCCGCACGGAGGGCCGCTTCGAGATCGTGCTGCGCGGCCGTCCGGCTTTGTCGGAATTCCCTGACTTTCACGGCTTTGTCGAGGCCGAGCCATGGCTGTCGTTTCTCGGGCCCTACCGCAATCCGGAAGACATGGCGGCGATCTACAACGATGTCCATTTTTCCTGGGCGATCGATTTCTTCGAAGCGGGGCAGAACTCCGAATGGCTTCTGCCCAACCGGCTCTATGAGGGTTGTCGTTTCGGCGCGGTGCCGATCTCGATGGGCAATACCGAGACCGGGCGGTTCCTCAAGCAGCAGGATATCGGCGTGCTGTTGCCGCAGGCGTCGCCCGAAGCGCTCGAAGCCGCGCTAGGCAAGATGGAGGAGCATCGCTTCGCCAGGCTGAAGGGGCGTGTTCTGGCGCGCAACCCGAGAACCTGGAGCTACGATCGCAGCGATTGCCGTGCGCTTGTCGAGCGGCTGCGCAGCCTGACGGCCGTGCCCGGTTCGTTTGCCGCCGAGGCATTGGCTTAGGATGGCCGGGAATGGACAGGGGCAAGATGGACAGAGGTTGATGATGCAGACGGAAAAACCCTCATCCAGCCTGATCGTCATCCCATGCCTGAACGAAGCCGCCCATATCGGTGCGCTGCTCGATCAATTGCGGCCCGCGGCCGCCCGGCTTGGCGCCCGGATCATCGTCGCCGACGGCGGCAGCACCGACGGCACGCTTTCCATCGTAGACGACGTCATTGCCAGGGACCCGCGGGTTATCCTGCTCCACAACAAGCGGCGTATCCAGAGCGCGGCGATCAATCTCGCCGTCGGTACTTTCGGCGATGGTGCCGACTATCTCATCCGCATCGATGCGCATGGCGGTTATCCCGACGATTATTGCGACCGGCTGGTCGAGGAAGCCCTGGCTACATCAGCGGATTCGGTTGTCGTTTCGATGCTGACCAGCGGCAGCGGTGCCGTGCAGAAAGCGGCGGCCGCGGCGCAGAACTCCAAGCTCGGCACCGGCGGCTCGAAGCATAGGCATCTTTCGCAGGGACAGTGGATCGATCACGGCCATCATGCACTGATGCGGATATCGGCGTTCGGTGCCGTCGGCGGCTATGACGAAACGTTCAGCCACAACGAGGACGCCGAGCTCGATTATCGCCTGCGCAAGGCCGGCTACAAGATCTGGATGAGCGGCAAGACGCAGATGGTCTACTACCCGCGTGCCTCGCTCTCAGGCCTCTATTTCCAGTATCTCGGCTACGGTCGCGGGCGTGCCAAGAATGTACTGAAGCATCGCGTCATCCCGAAGGTGAGGCAGATGGTGCCGCTGCTGGTGTTCCCGGTGGTGCTGCTGGCGGCCTTCTCCTTCGTGCACTGGCTGGCGGCGATGCCGCTGCTGCTGTGGGCGTCGGTTTGCCTGGGCTACGGGCTAGTGGCGGCTATCCGCCAGCGCAAGGCCGACGTTGCGCTGGCCGGTGTCTCGGCCATGGTCATGCATCTTGGCTGGTCGGTCGGCTTCTGGCTGCAGCTTCTCGGCCTCGGCTCGCGACGAGGAGTGGCCTGATGGCGGTGTCGGCAAAGGACCGCAGCATCGACATCGGCGTCTGCACGTTCCGCCGGCCGGAACTGGCCGACACGCTGCGCTCGCTCGACGCCATGGAGATGCCGGTGGGATTCGATGTCCGCATCGTCGTCGCCGACAATGACGACACCCCATCGGCCCGTGACCTGGTGGCGGCGCTGTCGCGGGAATTGACGGTGCCGATCCACTATCAGCACGCCCCGGCGCGCAACATCTCGATCGCCCGCAACGCCTGCCTCGATGCGAGCACCGCGGATTTCGTCGCCTTCATCGATGACGACGAGACGGCCACGACGCCATGGCTTGCCGAACTGGTCGCGATGGCGCAGCAAAGCGGTGCCGCCGCCGTGCTCGGCCCGGTCAGGGCGCGCTATCGCCCGGACGCGCCGGACTGGATGCGGCGCGGCGATTTCCATTCGACTTTGCCCGTCTGGGTGCGCGGCGAGATCCAGACCGGCTACACCTGCAACGTTCTGCTGCGGATGGGCTCGGACAGCCTGCGCGGCCGCCGCTTCAGCCTGGCGCGTGGCCAGACCGGCGGCGAGGACACCGAATTCTTCGACCAGATGCACAAGGCAGGCGGCCGCATCGCCTTCTCGCCCGAGGCATGGGTCGAGGAGGTGGTGCCGCGCTCCAGGGCGGCATTCGATTGGCTCGGCCGCCGCCGCTTCCGCGTCGGCCAGACGCATGGCCATCTCCTGGGCAGCAGCGCCAGCGGAATCGGTCTGGCCAAGCAGGTCGGCCTGGCCTCGGCAAAGGCCATCTATTGCTTCGCCTCGGCACTTCCGGTCGTCGTCAGTCCGGTACGCAGGAACCGCAGCGTGCTGCGCGGCATTATGCATCTTGGTGTCGTCAGCGGCCTCGTCGGCATCCGCGAAATCCGCCTCTATGGCCAGCCGTCGCCACAGCAGGGAGGCAAGCGTGCAGCCTGACGTCAGCTCTATCCCCGATGTTTCCTTCGTTATTGCCGCCTACAATGCCGAGACGACCCTTGATCGGGCGATCGCCAGCGCCATCGCCCAGAAGGGTGTCAGCGTCGAAATCATCGTCGTCGACGACAAGTCGCGCGATGCGACGCTCGATGTTGCGCGGGCCTATCCCGGGGATATCGTCCGTGTCATCGCCCTGCCAAGCAATCGCGGCCCGGGCGGCGCCAGGAATGCCGGCCTCGATGCCGCCCGCGGCAGATGGATCGCGGTTCTCGATTCCGACGACGCGGTCTTTCCCGGCCGGCTCGCCAGGATGATCGCGCGTGCCGAAAGCGCGGATGCCCAGATCGCCGTCGACAATCTGCAGGTCGTTCGCGAGGACGGCGTTATCGAGGACGCGATGTTTCCGCGGCAATATCTGGAAGGCTTGCGCGAGATTTCGCTGGCCACCTACATCGCCGGCAACGTCGTCTTCGAATCCAAGTTCAACCTCGGCTACCTCAAGCCGATCTTCCAGCGCGAGTTCCTGAACGAAAACCGGCTTCGCTATGACGAGAAGCTGAGGATCGGCGAAGACTACATCCTCTTTGCCGCCGCCCTGGCCAACGGCGGAAAATGCGTCGTCGAGCCCGATATCGGCTATGCCTACCATATTCGCAGCGTCTCCATTTCGCGCGTGCTCGAGCTTCACCACGTCGAAGCCATGCGCAGGGCGGATGCCGTGTTCGCTCAAACCCATCGGATGGATGAGGCCGCGCAGGCCGCGTTCGCGCGGCGTGGCCGCAGCCTGCGCAAGGCGGCATCGTTTCTGTCACTGGTACAGCACATCAAGGCGCGGTCCCCGCTCAAGGCGATCCGGACTGCGCTCAGCGACCCGGCGGCGGTCAGGCATATGGGCATGCCGATCGCCGTGCGGTTGCGAAGAATGGCGGCACAATTTGCCGTCGGGGCGGGGAGGTGAAGATGCAGGCACATGGAGGGAATTTTCGTGGCCTGTGAACGGATTGAAGTCGATCTCCTCAGAAGGAATTTGCGATGAAGAAAATCAGGAAGGCCGTGATACCGGTGGCGGGGCTTGGAACGCGGTTCCTGCCGGCGACCAAGTCGATGCCGAAGGAAATGCTTCCCGTCGTCGACAGGCCTGTCGTCCAATATGCGGTGGACGAGGCCTTCGAGGCGGGCATCGAGCACATCGTCTTCGTGACCGGTCGCAACAAGGCGGTGATCGAGGACTATTTCGACCTGCATCCGGAATTGATCGGCACCCTGGAGCAGACCGGCAAGAAGACCCAGCTGGAGGCGCTCGAAAGCATGCTGCCTGTGGCCGGCGCCACCAGCTTCATCCGCCAGCAATCCCCGCAAGGCCTCGGCCATGCCGTCTGGTGCGCGCGCGAGGTTAGCGGCAACGAGCGCTTCGCCTTGCTGCTGCCGGGCATGGTGTGCTTCGGCGGTCGCGGATGCCTCGCCGAAACCGTCGAGCTTTATGAGCGCACGGGCGGCAACGTAATCGCCGTCGAGCGTTGCGAACCCAGCGAGACCAACAAATATGGCATCGTTGGCCGTGGCGCCGAGATCGGCGGCGGTTTCGAGGTGACGGCCATGGTCGAGAAGCCGGCGCCGGCCAATGCGCCTTCGAATTTCTACATCAACGGCCGCTACATCCTGCAGCCGGAGATTTTCGCGCTCCTGGGCAATCAGCAGCGCGGCGCCGGCAACGAGATTCAACTGACGGATGCCATGGTTCGTCTGTCGAAGGATCAGCCGTTCTTCGCCCAGCCTTTCCTCGGCCGCATGTTCGACTGTGGTTCCAAGGAAGGGTTCATCCAGGCCAACATCGCCTTCGCGCTGGCGCGCGACGACATGAAGGGTCCGGTTTTCGAGATGCTTCAGGAGTTCGTCCGGTCGCATGAACGCCAGGAAGAAGCCGCATAATGCCCATCTTTCGGGAGTATCGTCAGATGGCCGGCGAAGAGGGGCCGGCAGGTTCTCTCCGTCTGGCACGACGCTTGCATTGCTCTGGCGATGCTCCCGATCTTCGAGGCGCCTGCAAGCCAAGGCATGATCCCTGAAAGTGGGTCCCGGTTTCCGGAAAAGATCATGTTGAAACAGTAAGATAGAGCCAATTGCGATCAATCGGAATAGGACCGGCTCTAGAATTGGACCGAAGATGAATTATGCCAACTTTCCTCTCGACAAGAGGATGCCATTGCCGAATTCGGACGCAGGAGACGGCGAAGACTTCATCGATATCGAGCGGCTGCTTGGCATGGCCGCACGGCAGGCCAAGGTGGTTGCCGTGTGTGCCGTCATCGGTCTCTTCCTGGGCCTGCTCTATTTGCAGACAACGCCGCCCAAATATCAGTCGATCGCCAGCGTGCTGATCGACGAGGGCTTGAACAAGATCGTCGACGACATTTCGGCGACGTCGACAACCATGCAGACCGATTCCGCCATCCTGAGCCAGATCGAGATCCTGACCTCGACGCGGCTTGCCGCCGTGGTCGTCGACAAGCTGAAGCTCGACCAGAACGACACGTTCATGAATCCGCCCCAGTCGGCGCTTGCCCAAGGCATAGGCCTCATCCGCAGCCTGATCCAGTATGTCCGCCCCAGCTCTTCCATGCCGGGTGGCGCTGACTTCAGCAAGCTCGACCCGGCCGCCCGCGATGCGCTGATCGCCACGTCGCGCCGCGACTACGCGATCCTCAAGCTGCAGAACGAGATCCGGGCGGAACGCGTCGGCCGAAGCTACGTCATCGCGCTCGGCTATCAGGCGACGGATCCGGCCTTGGCAAACGCCATCACCAAGGCCTATGCCGATGCCTATCTCGCCGATCAGCTCGATGCCAGCTTCGATGCCACCGAGCGGGCTGCGGTCTGGCTGCAGGGCCGGTTGACGGAGCTGCGCCAGAGCTCGCAGGCAGCTTCGCTCGCGGTTGAGAAATTCAGGGCTGAACATGGGCTGGCGGCCAACAGCGATGGCCAGCTGATGAGCGACAAGCAGCTTTCCGACCTCAACGCCCAGCTTATCGTGGCGCAGGCCGACACCGCACGCGCCAGCGCCCGCTACCAGCAGTACAAGGCCATCGTCGACAGCGGCTCCGAAAACGCTTTCAAGGATGCCGCCATATCGAGCGACCAGCCAAGCAGCTCGGTCATATCGGCGCTCAAGACCCGCTACCTCACGGTGGCCAAGCGGCTGCAGGACGTCGAGGCGAATTTCGGCCCCGAGCACCCGCAGGCGGTGGCTCTCTCCAAGGAGAAGGCCGACATATCGACGCAGATTTTCGGCGAGCTGAAGCAGCTGACCGAAAGCTATCGCAACGAATATGAGGTGGCGCAGGCACGCGAGACCGCGCTCAGGGCCAACGTCGCGGCCGCGCAAGGCAAGAGTTCCGTCGACAACCAGACGCAAGTCAAGCTGCGTGAACTCGATCAGCAGGCGACGGCGCTCACCACGCTCTATCAGACATTCCTGGGTCGTTACGAGGAAGCCGCGCAGCAGCAGTCCTTCCCGGTCGGCAAGATCCGCATCATCTCCGACGCGTCGATGCCGATGACGGCCTCAAGCCCGCGCACCATCGTCGTGCTCGGACTTTCGCTGGTGCTTGGCCTGCTGATGGGCGCCGGCTTTGGTGGCCTGAACGAGTTTAACGAACGCTTCTTCAGGACCGGCGAGGACGTGCGCGACCGCGTCAACCTGAAATTCCTCGGCTACCTGCCGACGATCGGCGGCAAGCTCGGCAAGGAAGAAAAGCCGGGCGAGACCCAGGTGGACGCCAAGACCACCCAATCGCTGTCTTCAGCCGAAAAGCGGGCGCGCATGCGGGTCAGCATCGATTCTCCAGCCTCGATGTTCTCCGAAACGCTGCGCAGCGCCAAGATCGCCTTCGACGTCGTGATGGAAGGGCAAGGCAGCCGCGTCATCGGCATCATCTCGGTGCTTCCCGGCGAGGGCAAGTCGACGGTCGCGGCAAATCTCGCCGGCTTGCTTGCCGCCAATGGCTCCAAGACGCTGCTGATCGACGGCGACTTGCGCAATCCCGGCCTCAGCCGAGGCCTTGGCATGGAAACCGAGCAGGGCTTGATGGAAGCGGTGGTCGGCGGCCAGACCTGGCAGTCCGTCGGCAAGATCGACAGGCAGACGAAGCTGGCGATCATCCCGGCGGTGCTGCGCGGTCACTTCTCGCATACCAGCGAACTTCTCTCCTCGGCCGGCATGCGGCGCTTCATCGAGAACGCCAAGGAGACGTTCGAATACATCGTCGTCGATCTGCCGCCGCTCGGACCGGTGGTCGACGCCAAGGCCTTCGCGCCATTGGTCGACGGTTTTGTACTGGTCACCGAGTGGGGGCGCACCCCGCGCGCGATGGTCAGGTCGATGCTGGAATCCGAACCCTATGTCGCCAACAAGATCGTCGGCGCGGTGCTGAACAAGGTCGATTTGAAGAAACTGGCCAAATACGGATCGTTCGGCGGCTCGGAAAAATTCTTCGATAAATATTCGAGCTACTATCTGGAAAAGTCGGAAGTGCGCGGCAAGGCGCCGGTCTGACGTCGAGTGGGTCCACTCTGAAGTGTATCGATCTTCAGGCCAGCACACCTGAATATCGTTGCGCGTCAGGAGAAGATCAGCCTGCCTTGCTTGTCGGCGATCCTGACGGCGGTCAGGCGTCCGCTCTGGAAGGCGGCCGTGTCGATGCCGAGCCGGCGCCCTTCGAGCTTCGGGACATCCACCGGCGTATGCCCGTGCACCACCCAGCGGTCGAGCAGGTGCGTTGCCTCGAAGAAGTCCGAACGGATGTTGATCAGGTCATGGTCGGTTTGCGCCGCAAGGTCGACGCCGGGCCTGATGCCGGCGTGGACAAACACGAACTTCCGCGAACGGACCATGATCGGCAGCCCGCGCAGGAAGCTGACGTGATCGTCCGGAATGATCTCCCTTATGCGCCGGTCGATCTGCGCGCTGCTCCCGTAGAGGCTGGTGAGGCGCGCCGGATCGATG
>NZ_RZQA01001279.1:0-1201 GCF_004022915.1 Mesorhizobium sp. M7A.F.Ca.US.006.04.2.1 | reverse complement strand
GCATTAACCGCGAAAGCCCCGAAGCTACGACGGCTGCCGAAAGCCTGATTGCACGTTACAAAGCCGGCCTTCGCGGCGATGAACTTTTTCTATCGGTCGCGCCGGAGTAGCTGCTGCTCCAACTCTCTTCAGGCAATCCATCGGGAACCATTAAGGTCACAAAGGGGTTGGGCTCGGTCTAACCGTGCGGGCCAACCATGCAAGAGCTTTCTCCCGAGCAACAGCAGGCTACATCGCGTCTCATTCGGTCGTGGATTACTTCAGAGACGCTGCGCCGTCAAATCCGCCAACTGCTGGGAGGTCCAGCAGATTGGGATGTGACCGAGCAGCATCGGTCCATGCTTGACGAGCTGGATCGGAAGCTGAACGAATGACCCATGGCACAGCAGCGGTACGACTTTAAGGCAAGAGCCAGGTGGAAGCTGGACGGTGTTCGACGTGTTCACCGGCCTGGCGGCTGATGCGTGGGGCGCGCCGGCTGAAGGTCTGGACATGGGACATGCCGACGATCTGGTTGGCCTGCGAACGGCATTGACCTGAACCGTAGGGTCGCCCGGGGTGACTTCTAACCGTTGCTTCAATCTTCCCGCCGACCGCATCGACAGATGGTGATTTGGCAGGCTCGCCTATCGTGCTCTCTACCCGCTGCAGGATCGTATCGAGGGGCTCCGCGACCAGGATCTCGGCGAGCGGTCGATAGACGAATCGCAGGGACTCGGCGCGAGCAGACAGCTGAAGGCCCTTGCGATCCTCGGATTTGACTTCGCCGCGTCGGGAGTAACCCGTCCTTTCAGCGTGCGCAGCCCAATGGTAACTCCTGGGCGTCTTGCTCCCAGCGCTACAGCTCGAACCGCAGTTGACGTTGATCCGGCGGCAACACATCGCCTAGCGACGAAGCGTGACGCCATTCGGATGAGTTTCATGCCGCCCGTTCGCCAGGCGCTTCAATTGCCAAAGGGGGTGCGGTTCTATGTCAAAAGGGTAGGTCGGCACGATCAGATTACCAAGCAAGGGTGACGGTGACCGTGCCGACCGGCACTGGTCATAAGGAGGGACCCAAACAACCAGATCTACAAACTACGCGCAAAACGGTAATCCCGCAACTAAGCCCCATGGCCTAGGCTGCCCGTCAGGGCCATTGCGCGATAGCACCATAGGCACCAGAGTTGGGTATATATTAGCTTGTGCTTGCGGCGGCCCA
>NZ_RZQA01001278.1:0-1202 GCF_004022915.1 Mesorhizobium sp. M7A.F.Ca.US.006.04.2.1 | reverse complement strand
ACCCGGATGTGATCGCCGAGCTGCATCGGCGCGACGCCGAGAACGATCCTGCGTGCTACGCCGCCGCTTACCGGGTTCTGGCCGAGACAGATTTCGGCGGCATCCTCGACCAGATCAGGTCGTCGACACTGATCGTGACGGGGGAGGACGACCAGGGATCCAACCCGCGCATGGCGCGTCATATGCACGACCAGATCCGCGGCTCGCGGCTCGAGATCCTGCCGGGGTTGCGGCATTCGATCCTGATCGAAGCGCCCGGGCCGGTCGCTGGCCTGATTGCGGATTTCCTGGATGACCACTCACGACGGGCAGGGGCGACCAGCCATGGATAGCAAATTGCAGAAAGCCGGCGAGGCAGTCCGCCGCAAAGTACTGGGCGACGACTATGTCGACCGCGCAATCGGCAATGCCGATGACTTCTCCAGGCCCCTCCAGGACATGCTCAACGAGTATTGCTGGGGCACATGCTGGACTGACGCCGCGCTCGATCTCAAGCAGCGCAGCCTGCTCAATCTCGGCATGCTTGCGGCACTGGGGCGCATGCATGAATTCGGCGTGCATTTTCGAGGTGCGATGCGCAACGGGCTTGGCGACGACGAGCTGCGGGCGGCCCTGATCCAGATCGCGGTCTATTGCGGCGTTCCGGCAGGTGTCGAGGCCTTCCGTGTCGCGCGTGCGGTGCGCGACGAAGCCAAGGCCGACACGCCATGACAAGCGTTTCGCGACCGTCGGCTTACCTTCGTTCCGAGCAATCGGCGCGGCAAACCTCCTCTGCCTCGCCGGAAGACGGCGACGGCAGTCTCATTTCTAAATTAGCAACAACAACAAGGGGAACGGTGCACATGAAAACATCTCTGAAATTGGCGACATTGGCGGCTTCGCTTGCCCTGACATTGACGACGCTTCCGGCTCAGGCCGGCGCGGTGCTGGACCGTGTCGTGGCGGCCGGAACTCTCAAGGTCGCAACTGACGCCAACTGGGCGCCGCAGTCCTTCCTCAATGCCAGCAACGAGCTGGACGGCTTCGACATCGATGTCGCCAAGGAGATCGGCAAGCGCATCGGCGTCAAGGTCGAGTTCGTGACGCCGGGCTGGGACATCATCACCGCCGGCAACTGGGTCGGCCGCTGGGACATGCATGTCGGCTCCATGACGCCGACGAAGAAGCGCGCCGAGATCTTCGATTTTCCCGCTGTCTACTAC
>NZ_RZQA01001277.1:0-1202 GCF_004022915.1 Mesorhizobium sp. M7A.F.Ca.US.006.04.2.1 | reverse complement strand
GAACAGCACCGTTCCCGCCTCGGTGGACGCGCTCGACCTGCTTGGCCGGGCTGTTTCGCGGGCGCAAAAGCTGACGCGCGGCACCGCTCTCTTGAAGGTAACGCTCGACGCGCAGTTCGCGTCAAAATGGCTGATGCGACGCGTCGACGATTTTCGCAAGCGTCACACCGATATCGAATTGCGATTCGACATCGCCTATGAAGTGCGGGATTTCGAACTTGACGACATCGATGTCGGCATCCGTTTTGGCGCCGGCAAATATCCGGGCCTTCGCACCCACCGGCTGTTCGACAACATCCTCATTCCGGTGTGCAGCCCGAGCCTCTTGACGTCCGGTCCGCCGCTGCGCGAGCCGCGCGACCTGTTCAATCACACGCTTGCGCATATCGAATGGTCGCGGCAAGGCGTGACGTGGCCGAACTGGCGGATGTGGATGGCGGCGGCCGGCATCAATGATTTCGACGACAGCCGGACAGTCGTGTTCGGAAATTCCACGGATGCCGTCCAGGCTGCGCTCGACGGCAATGCCGTTGCGCTCGCCGATTTCGCCATGGTGGCGAACGACCTTTCCCAGGGCAGGCTGGTGCAGCCTTTCGAACTCGGCCTGCGGGTGGCGCCCGAGTTCGCCTATTTCCTGGTCTATCCCGAAAATACCGCCGACGATCCACGCATCGTCGCCTTTCGCGAATGGATGCTAGAGGAAGTCGCCAAGACGCGGACCACGGATAAAGGGCAGTAGGGCAGTAGGGCAGTAGGGCAGTAGGGCAGTAGGGCAGTAGGGCAGTAGGGCAGTAGGGATAGGCGTCGGTGCCGTCTGCCCCCTATTCCCCTACTGCCTTACTGCCCTACTCCCTTCTTGACTCAGCTTGCCACCGCGCCGAACCAGCCGATCACGGCGCCGATGATCAGCAGCACGCCGAGCCAGTGGCCGCCGTCGATGAGGGTCAGGTCCCAGCCGAAATTCTCGTAGCGATGGTTGACCGAGAGCGTCGTGGCGACGAAACCCAGCCAGAGCACGAAGCCGAAGACAAGTCCGGCGAGCCATGTCGGCTCGCCGCCGGTCATCGCGCCGACGACCAGGGCCATTATGGTGGCCATGACCAGTTCGGCGATGAAGCTGACGACGAAGGGCAGCGGCGACTTCTTCATCGTGGCCGGATCGAGCTTGGCGGCCTTCAGCCACGGCTTGCTCAGGCTCATGT
>NZ_RZQA01001276.1:0-1203 GCF_004022915.1 Mesorhizobium sp. M7A.F.Ca.US.006.04.2.1 | reverse complement strand
GTGGTGTTGTGCTCACTGCCAATGATGCACAAGAGCGAGAACGGGATGCGCTCGCATTTCATCACCGCGAACTTCCAGATCGCCGATGCACCGGGTGCCGATGAAGTGCTGGTCGCCATTGGTGCAGCCAACGGCGGACGCGTTCACCCCAGGATTGCCGACAGGTTCCAGGATATAGCGGAAATGGACGCGGAAAACGGCTCCTCCTGATAATCGGAGTCGTGTCAGGTCGTAAACCGACCAGCCTTTGTCCTGTCTTTCAAGCGCGCCATTGCGGGACATTGGCTGCGAAAGGCCTTCTACAAACCGGGGTGGCTTCTGGGAAGCGGGACCTTGTTTCGTGCAAGGAGCCGACCTATTCTAGGCTCCGTCGCGAAAAACAACTGCCTGACCATTGTCACCTTCGTCAGGCAGTCGAGTACACGTCAACTGTGCACAGCACGGTTCGGCCAGCGTCTCCGAGAGCAACCGCCCGACGAGAAGTCGGGCTCATGGCAACCGTCATTCCGACGGATGCATTGGAGCGCTAAAAATGCGAAATCGTATTGCAATCATTGGTGCGGGCCTTGGTGGCCTCACGCTTGCCCGCGTTCTTCATGTCCATGGCGTTTCAGCCACGCTCTATGAAGCCGACGCCTCCTCTGCCTCGAGAGCGCAGGGGGGACTTCTCGACATTCACGCATACAACGGTCAGCTCGCCCTCAAATCCGCAGGTCTGTTTGACTCGTTTCTTCAGCTCGTCCGTCCGGGCGAAGATGCAAAGCGGATTGTCGACAAGGACTGCCATATCCTGTTCGACAGGCCGGGCAGCCACAGCGGCGAGCGTCCTGAAGTGGACCGGGGCGAGCTTCGCAAGATGCTGATCGATTCGATCCCGGCCGGTATGATCCATTGGGACCATAAGGTCACGTCCGTGGCAGCTACCGACGACAATCGCCATGAGATCACCTTCATGGACGGCTCAAAGGTGACCTGCGACCTTGTCATTGGGGCTGATGGCGCGTGGTCGAAGGTCCGTCCACTGCTTTCTGATTCAAAGCCGGCCTACACAGGAACGTGTTTCGTCGAGACATTCCTTTTCGATGGCGACACGCGCCACAAGGCGAGCGCAGAGGCGATCGGCAGCGGCACGCTGATGGCCGTTGCGCCCGGCAAAGGTATCCTGGCGCATCGCAATGCCGACGGAAGTCTGCATGTCTACGT
>NZ_RZQA01001275.1:0-1219 GCF_004022915.1 Mesorhizobium sp. M7A.F.Ca.US.006.04.2.1 | reverse complement strand
GTTAAGGTGGCTATCAAAATCTTTTTTCGCAAATAAGCGGCAAGGAGTGCTCATCGGCCGATTGCCGACCGTATCGGCGGGAATGCCTCTTCGCAGAGACTAGCTAGACAGGTGGTTCAGCCAGCAACGGCCATCTTCTGAAATTCCGAGAGAATCTCCGGGAAATTCTGCGCGAGATATCGAACGACACGCGCGTTCTCCAGCAACCGGCCGACATACCCCCTGGCCACCACCAGATCCAGGTGGTCGGATCCGTAGCTCTCCTCGACAAGCTGGTATTCCTTATCGAGTTTGGTTGATTCGTTCTCCATCAATGCGATCTGAGCATCGCTCAGTCCGGCTAGCTTTTTCGGCTGCGACGTATTGGCAAGCTGTGAGGGCGCGGTCGCGCCGACCAGCGACTTTGCGTAGTTGATGGAGAACTTGTTCATGGCGATCATCAGTTGCGCCGCCTCGATCTGACGCACGGCTGCCAGCTTTCGCAGTTCGATAAACGTGTTGGTCGGAACGAAGCGGTCCTTGAGCATGTCGATCGCTTCCGGGCATATCCCTTTTAGCAGATGCTTTTTGAGCCTGATTTGGCCGATGTTGACATTTAGGGTTCTCGCGATGGTCTCTTCGGGGACGCCGCTGTCGATGGCCTTCAGGATCATGAAGTGTTCCTGGATCGTCGCGAGCCGGCTTACCCGTTTGTTGTAGGTGAACGCCTCGTCATCGTTGGCGATCAAACAATCAACCTCAGTGATGCCCATCTCCCGCAAGATCTCAATGCGCATGTGTCCGTCGACCGAGAGGTACTTTCCAGGCGTGTCCTTGTCCCTTGCGACTACGGGCAGTTCCACCAGTCCGATCTCGCGAACGGACGACCTGACCTGTTGGTATTTTTGGGTTCCCTTGGTGCTTTCGGTGATCAGGTGAAGCGGCTGGATGTCTTCAAGCCGAAGGCGGATTGTATCACGCTCAAAAGCGGATTTTACGTCCGGAAGGGTAGGATGCTCTATGGTCATGCGGGCTCAACCCTGCTGATCCTGGCCGCCAGGTTTCGTGGAAGGGTGTTCAGTCCTTCCGCCGCAAGAAGGTCCTGGAATGCATCTTCTGCCAACAGCTGCCGCAAGGCGTGTGTTACAAACAGCAGGCGGTTTCGCGTCGCATCCGCTTTCCGGACCAGAATGCGTTTCCTGTCCGTGTCCGCTTTGAAAGCCTTGATCAACGCTGACGC
>NZ_RZQA01001274.1:0-1222 GCF_004022915.1 Mesorhizobium sp. M7A.F.Ca.US.006.04.2.1 | reverse complement strand
GTGTACATCATGCTGCCCTTCATGATTCTGCCGCTGGTCGGCACTTTACGCGCCATCGACCCTATGACGCTGCGCGCGGCCGCCCTTTGCGGCGCAAGCCCGTCCGAGGCCTTCCGCCGCATCCTTTTGCCGCTGTCGCTTCCCGGCATCGCCGCCGGAGGGCTGATGGTCTTCGTCATGTCGCTTGGCTACTTCGTCACGCCTGCCCTGCTTGGCGGCACATCGAACATGATGCTGGCCGAGATGATCGCCCAGACGGTGCAGTCGCTGCTCAACTGGGGGCTTGGAAGTGCGTCCGCCTTCGTCCTGCTTGTCGTCACCATGGCGCTCTACGCGATCCAGCTTCGCCTGGTCGGCGCCAGGCGCGCCGGCGGAGGGCTCTGACATGCTGCTCGACTATGACCGGCTCGGATGGCTGCGCGTGGCACTTGTCGGCTTCACGGCGGCAGTCGCGGCTTTCCTGTTGCTGCCGGTGGTCTTCATCGTGCTCCTGTCGTTCGGCTCGTCGCGCTGGCTCGCCTTCCCGCCGCCCGGCTGGACGCTGAAATGGTACCAGCAGTTGCTGGTTGATCCGACCTGGATCGATGCCGCGCTGACCAGTGTCCGGATTGCCGCCATGGCCGCCATCCTCGCCGTCGTCATCGGCCTGTTCGCCTCCTTCAGCCTGGTCAGGGGTGAGTTTCGCGGACGCCAGGTCCTGCGCGGCTTGCTGTTGATGCCGATGGTGCTGCCGGTCGTCGTGTTCGCCATCGCCATCTACGCCTTCTTCCTGCGCATCGGCCTTGCCGGCACCACGGTCGGCTTCGTCATCGCCCACACCATCCTGGCGCTGCCTTTCGCCATTATCCCGATCACTGCGGCGCTAGAGGGTTTCGACAAATCCATCGAGGACGCGGCCATAGTCTGCGGCGCCAGCCCGCTGCAGGCACGGTTGAGGATCACCTTGCCGTCGATCAGGATCGGCATCTTCTCCGCGGCGATCTTCTCTTTCCTGGCCTCATGGGACGAGGTCGTGGTGGCGATCTTCATGGCAAGCCCGGCCTTGCAGACCTTGCCGGTCAAGATCTGGGGCAGCCTGCGCGCCGACCTCAGCCCGGTCGTCGCCGCCGCCTCCAGCCTGCTTGTCGGCCTGACCTTGTGCCTGATGATCGTGACCGCACTCCTTCGCAGGAAAATGTCAAGATGACCCGGCCATTCCTGTCCATACGCGCGGTGAGAAAGA
>NZ_RZQA01001273.1:0-1223 GCF_004022915.1 Mesorhizobium sp. M7A.F.Ca.US.006.04.2.1 | reverse complement strand
GCCACCGGCAACCGGCACGCCGACTGTCGGCGACAGCACGGAAACGTCGCCCAATTTGCCCTTGATGTCGGCCTGGATGTCGGTGCCCTGCATGCTGGCCGTGCCGGCGGCGCTGAGCGTGCCGGACGTGAATTCGATCGAGTTGGCGGCGAAGGATCCCTGCGGATCGCGGGCCGCGGTGGCCGAGAATTTCACCCGGGCGCCAAGCACCGAGGCGATCTGCGGCGGAAAGGCCGTCGCCACGGCATCCGCGTTCATCTTCAGCTGCATCGACAGGTCGGCAAGCGCCACCGTCGCCGTCAGAGAGGCGTTGAGCGCGTCGGAGCGCAGCGTGCCCTGGTCGATGGCAATGGCATCCTTGCTGACCGACCCGGCCAGATCGACATCGATCTTGCCGGTGATCAGCGGCGCCAGCGTCGCCACGTCGGTGTTGAGGCCACCTGCCTGCAGCTTGACGGTGACCGGCCCGGCGCGGTTCTGGATGTCAAAGCCGTCGGAATGGATCTGCGCCGCCAGATCATCCAGCCGCGTGCCGCCAGCAACGATGGAGACGAAGGAGGCGCCGATGTCGATGATCGGCGCCTTGCCGTCGCCGAAGGCGCGGGCGGTGGCATTGCTGATCGCCAGCGTGATCGGTTGCGCCTTGCTGCCGACGCTGATCACAACGGGCGGACCCTTGGCGGCGAGTTCGATCGAGAGGTCGCTGGCGCCGGCAGGATCGACAATGCCGGTCGCGGTGCCGTGCACCGCATCGCTGTCGATGTTGGCGCGGTCGACACTGACGCCACCGGCCGATGTGGCGGTGCCGGCGACATCGAAGCTGGTCTTGCCGGCAAACAGCGGCTTGAGATTCTCAGGCAGGAAGCGAGCGAAATCGCCGTCGCCCTTGGCCTCAACATGATTACCCTTGTCGGTCAGTTGGTGCCGGCCTGTCAGCTGGGTGACGATCTTGCCGTCGACCGAGAACGTGCCGATGCCGTTCCAATTGGCGAGCGGCCCGGTGCCCGAGACAATTATGTCGACCGGCGGCGTATCGGGCAGCTTGAGCAGATTGGCGATGATGCCGCCTGCCGGCTCCGAGGCCTTCAGGTCAAGATCGAGCCTGTTGTCCGCCGGCGCAAAGTGGATCTTGGCATCGACATTGCCTTGCTTGCCGTCATGGCGGGGGACGTTGTGCACCCCCTCCACCCCCCGAGGCGCGGCATCGGCCCTTAGCATGCCCC
>NZ_RZQA01001272.1:0-1223 GCF_004022915.1 Mesorhizobium sp. M7A.F.Ca.US.006.04.2.1 | reverse complement strand
TCGCTTGAAGTCATCGGCGTTCTCTGCGGTTCGGCGATTTTCTGGAGCGCTTTTGCCTTGCGGCTCATGCGCGCCGCCGAGCCGCTCATCTCACTCGAAGTGCTTGGCAATCCAATCGTTCTGGCGGGCACGCTTTCGATGTTCCTGCGTCAGGCCGCAAGCGTCGGCATGGCTGTGTAACTGCCCGTCTATCTTCAGGCGGTGCTCGGCTTGTCGGCAGCGGAGTCGGGCATGGCGATGCTTGGGCTTCTGCTGGGGACCGTCGGCGGCGCGGCATTCAGCGGGCGTATGATCCCGCATTTCACCCACTACAAGCGCATTGCGATGGTGGGCGTCGTCTTCAGCATGCTGTGCCTCTGCCTGCTGGCCGTCGTCGCAGGATATGCAACGCTGCTGGAGGTCGAGGTCTTGACGATTTGCATCGGGTTTGGAACCGGAACGACGTTTCCGGTCACCACCGTGTCGGTCCAGAACGCCGTCGATCGCGTGCATCTCGGCGTCGCGACGGGCGTGCTGACATTCCTGCGTTCGCTTGGCAGTGCGCTTGGGGTCGCCATGCTCGGCGCGGTCGCTCTGGGCTACGGCTTGCCGCTTGCCGGTGAAGGCGTGCGGATCGCTGGCCATAGCGCGACGGTCGAGCCGTTCGTGATGATCTTTGCCGTCGCCGCCGCTACATTGCTGCTGGGGCTGATCACGCTGACGCTGATGCCCGAAAAGGAGCTTCGCGGCTACGCCGACAATGCGGCGCCGATGCTGGCCGAGTAAAGTTCAGCCGGAGACGCCGAGCTTCTTCTGCAGGCTGGTCGATGAGGTCGTGTACTGGAAAACGATGCGCTCGCCGGGGCTGATGATGCGCTTGGCGGCCTGCGCCATCAGCGCCACTTCGTGGAAACCCGACAGGATCAGCTTCAGCTTGCCCGGATACCAGTTGATGTCACCGACCGCGAAGATGCCGGGCACCGATGTCTGGAATTTTTCGGTATCGACCGGAATGAGGTTCTCGTGAAGGTTGAGACCCCACTCCGCGATCGGTCCGAGCTTCATGGTCAGGCCGAAGAACGGCAGCATGCGCGTGCAAGGCACCTCGACGTCGCCATCCGGTCCCTTGATGGTGGCCGATGACAACTGGCCGTCGGCACCGGTCAATCCGGTCACCTGGCCGACCTGGAATTCGAGCTGCTTCATCTCCTGCATGGCATACATCTTGTTGACGCTGTCGGGAG
>NZ_RZQA01001271.1:0-1226 GCF_004022915.1 Mesorhizobium sp. M7A.F.Ca.US.006.04.2.1 | reverse complement strand
ATCAGCGTGCCGCACAGCGCGCCGGCCTTGAGCGCATCGATCATCGTCGGCGCATCTCGCGCAAACCCCGGCGCGAGGCCGGGGCTGTTGGTACCAAGACAGGCGATGATGCCGGAAGCGGGACGTAGGACCCAGCTTAGCCCCCGAAACTTCTCACCGCGTTGGGTCGCATGGTGTCCATGGTCGCCCCATTGCGATCCTCGTCAAGCAGCGAGTTGCTGCCGAAGCTGGCGCGCACGCCGATCAGGACTTCGTGGCTTGAATAACCCGTTTCGGAGACCGTGGTCCGCTCGAACTGATAGCGCCCAAACAGCGACCACGGTGTATCGTCGAAGCGGTATGTGGCCTGAACGGCGGCGTCAAACATGTCCTCGTTGGAGCCCACGAGCGTTCTGTGGAAATCGAGTTCGGCATCCAGGCGAAAGTTCTTCTGGACGAAATAACGCGCGACGCCGCGGACACCCCATTGGTCGAAACGTTCGATATCGAAATGTTCGGAATCGAAGGTGAACTGGCCATAATAGGCTTGGCCGTAAAGGGTCAAATTGCCGAGATAGACCTGGGCTTCCGGCCCCACCTGATAGTCGTACACACTTACGTCGCGAAGGAAATTGGAGCCATAGGATTTGTAGGCAGCGAAAACGCCAGCCGCAAAACTGTCGGGATCGCGATAATAGCCATGGATCGCGGCGCCGGTGCCATCCAGGTGAAAGTCGTCCTGCCAGATGCGATCGTAAGTGAGGTCGCCTTGCAGGTTCCAGCGCCCGGCAAACGGAATGTTGACGCGACCTGCACCACCGCCGCCCCGGACCGTGTCGTCGTTGCCGTCGGGAAACCTTAGTCCGCCAAGGTAAAGTTCGCCGTAGCCGGAGATATGCGGCGTGACCATCGTTTCTTCTGCGATCGGCTGCAAGATGTCGGCCGCGTAGGCAGACGTCGCCACGACCAATGACGCGACGACAATAGGAAAACGCTGCATGTGACCCCCGAATATTCCGAATATACTGACGCAGCTAACACGCGGAAGGCACCAGAAGTAAAAAGAAATGGACGCGACCGCTCGACTTGCCCGATTGCAGCCGAGGTGCAGCATTTTTGCAACGAAAGCTTGTCTTCGACCACTAAAATCAAGTGCTGCCGCATCTTCGCACGTCTGAAAGCGCGCGGCGCTGTAACGCCAGCGCTCCGAGCCGGGTTGACGGCGAAGTTCTCAGAGGACTGAAAAG
>NZ_RZQA01001270.1:0-1227 GCF_004022915.1 Mesorhizobium sp. M7A.F.Ca.US.006.04.2.1 | reverse complement strand
ATAGGGCTGTTATACGCGATTTCGCCGGAAGGTTGAGTGGCAGACATCTGCATTGTGGCCTTTGCCAAAGCGCATCGCGACCGAGATCGCTCGAAGCAGTGCGCGATAAAGCTGCTCGCTGCCGATGTCGTTGGCATCGGATCGTTGAAGCGCTTTTGAAATTGTGCGGCAGCGGGCGATGGGAAGCCCGCTGCCGCCGGGGGAAGGCGCGATGACTGACTAACGCGCGCTCCTCCATGCTTTCCCGTACGGCGGCTCGGGGGTGTTGAACCGGCGCACTGGAAAAGTCCAACTTGCCGCCGGAACGCCCTCACCCGCCTCGGAAGGCCGAGAGAACGCTCCGGAGCCGACCTCAGCCCTTGGCGACGGGCAGCGCGACGAAACGATTGGTGTCGTCGCGGGTGATCTGCATCAGCACCGCCTTGCGGCCGGATTTGACCGCTTCGGTCATCGCCTTGGTGACGTCGTCGGTGCCGTTCACTTCGGTCGAATTGACCGATGTGATGACGTCGCCCGGCTGGATGCCGCGATCGGCAGCATCGCTGTCAGGATCGACGTCGGTCACCACCAGCCCCTTGCCGTTTTCGGACTTGGTGACGGTCAGGCCGAGATCGGCCAGCGTGTCGGGCTTTGCCGGAGCGGCAGGCTGCGACTGGTCGACAGAGGCCTGCTTGTCGCTCGAGGGCAGTTTGCCGAGATCGACCTTGACCGTCTGGCTCTTGCCGTCGCGCCACACGGTGACGTCAACCGACTTGCCAGGCGAGTAGGCGCCGATCAGCCGTGCCAGTTCCTTCGGCGAAGCGACGTCCTTGCCGTTGACCTGGGTGATCACGTCACCGGCCGTGATGCCCGCCTTCTTGCCGGGACCATCGTCCTGGGCACTGGAAACCAGTGCGCCGTTGTTGGACTTCAGACCAAGCGACTCAGCGATGTCGGAGGTGACCGGCTGGATTTCGACACCGAGCCAGCCGCGCTGAACGGAACCGCTCTTCATCAGGTCCTGAACGACCTGCTTGGCGGTCGAAGCGGGAATGTCGAAGGCGATGCCGACGCTGCCGCCGGACGGCGAGAAGATCGCGGTGTTGATGCCGACGACCTGGCCGTTGAGGTTGAAGGTCGGGCCGCCAGAATTCCCGCGGTTGACCGATGCGTCGATCTGGATGAAGTCGTCATACGGGCCAGCGCCGCTGTCGCGGCCGCGGGCGGAGACGATGCCGGAGGCGGCGG
>NZ_RZQA01000126.1:0-10214 GCF_004022915.1 Mesorhizobium sp. M7A.F.Ca.US.006.04.2.1 | reverse complement strand
CTGGTCTTCCATGCATACGCTGCTGATTGACCTTGAAGGAACGTCCCCCTGCAACCCCACACACCGACGACCGCGACGGCAATGGTCAACGCATTCCCAGGTGAAGGCGACGCGTTGGCCGCCTGCGGCTCCCAGCCTGTCTGCCTTAAACGTCCTGCCCAGTCGGGATCGAGAGAGCTCAGACGCCGCGGATGCGAGAACGCATCGGGGTGGATGCATCGTTGCGGTCCAGTGTGTGATTGACATCGATGAAACAGTTGCCTTCACATTCACCGCAGCTGGCGACCCTAAATACTTCCGCTGGGTTCGCTTGCAAGACAGAACCATCTTCGCTTCCTGGGCACTCAAGGCGAGGCGCATATCACGGTACACCAATGCTAAGCAGCAATGCGCAGGCCGACCGCTTCAGCGAAGTGGTAATGCCTCATCTCGCCGACGCGCTTTCGCTGGCCCGTTGGCTAACCGGCAATGCCACCGACGCCGAGGATGTCGTGCAGGACGCGTGCATGAAGGCACATGCCAGCATCGCCAGTTATGCCGGCGGCAATGCACGCGCCTGGCTGCTCACCATCGTGCGCAATGCGTGCTACACATGGCTGGCGCGGAACCGCCCGCGCAGCATCGTCTCGGTGGGCGATCTCGCCGATCTCGACGAGGTGAGCTCCGCTCACGCAGCCGATCCACCCGACAGCGAGAGCCCGGAGGCGACCCTGATCGCCAAGGCAGATACCGTAGCACTCGAAGCCGCGATCGCCGCCCTGCCGCAGCCGTTTCGCGAGACCCTCGTGCTGCGCGACATCAATGGCCTCGCCTACCGCGATATCGCGGCCATGCTAGGCGTGCCGATGGGTACGGTGATGTCACGGCTGGCGCGGGCGCGTGGCCTGCTGATCTCTGGCCTTGGGAGGGCGCAATGAGCGCGCACAACGACGGATTGCCCGAGGATGCCGCAGGCATGAACCTGATGCTGCACGCGCTGGTCGATGGCGAGCTTGACGCCGCCGCGGCCATAGCCGTTGAGCGGCGCATAGCCGCCGACCCCAAGCTGGCGGCCGAACATGCCCGCGTCATGGCCTTGCAAGGGGCTGTGGCCGGACTTCCGCAGCCGCAAGTCAGCGACGCCTTCAGCGCGCGCATCGCAGCCATGGCTGCTGCCGGCAATGTCGAGGTACTGCGCCCCAAAGCGCCGACGGCACCAGCGAAGGCAAATCGAACGGGGTGGTCGGCGCGCAACTTCGGCTCATTCGATTGGCGCGCCATGGCGGCGTCTATCATGCTCAGCGCGGTGCTGGCCAGCGGTGCAACGCAATGGGCGATGCAGCCTGGCGTAGCCGATGGCTTTGCCGCAGGGGTAGCCAGCGGCCACCAGCGCAGCCTGTTGGCGATGAGCCCGGTGGATGTCGTCTCGTCGGACCGACACACGGTGAAGCCCTGGCTCGACGCAAGGCTCGGTCTTTCGCCGCCGGCGCCGGACATGGCCAAGGACGGATTTGCACTCATCGGTGGCAGGGTCGAGGTCATCGGCGGCCGGGCGGTGCCGGCACTGGTCTATCGCCACCGCGAGCATCTGATCACCCTTGTCGCCGAGCCTCAAAATGCCGGAGCTGTGACCGACCCTGTCGATCTCTCTGAGGGCGGTTTTTCGCTGGTGCAGTGGAGCGACGGCGCCTTCTCCTACTGGGCGATTTCCGACATGGAGCGGCCGGAGCTGGACGATTTCGTAGCGCGCTTCCGCGCCGCCACCGTGACCGGCTGATAGCCGACCGCCCAGACCTTTTCAGCCAATATCAAGTGCGACGTCACCGCTGGCTCGGCTACTTCGCGGTCAGACAGACCCACGGCACCAGCATGGTGCCGACCTCGGACGTGCGCGTGCAGCGTCGGCTGGCCCAGTTCCCGACAGCCGCCGTCCCTGATTTTGGGACCTCCAAAGAATTTCGCGCCACCCGGGAATAAAGGGATGTCTTGGCGAGTCTTGTTGTTAGCGGGGCCAATTTCCCGGCACGCAACCAAGAAACGAAACAAGGATCTACCAAAATGACCAAGCTCGCTCTCAGCGTGGCTGCCATGCTGCTTGCCTCAAGCGCTGTCTTTGCCGGCAGCGACCATGGCGCCAACAACTCCAACCAGCCGGCCACCAGCGTCGACACCAACGCTACTGCTTCCATTCCCTCCACGCCGCGTCAGGACAGCGTCGACTCCAAGGTGACGACCGGGCCGAGCCAGGGGTCGGTTCAGGACATCATCAACCGGCACAACAACGACGGACTCTGGGGCCGCTGAACGCGCCTCGACCTCCAAACAACAACTTCTCTCAATCCTCAAGATCAGGAACTGTTTCAATGAAAAAGATCGTCCTTACGGCTGCCGCCATCCTCGTTGCCAGTGGCACGGCCTTCGCCGGCAGCGACCACTACGGCTCGAACACTTCCCGCCAGCCGGTCGCCAGCCATTCGGCTTCAAAAATCGACACCTCGCACACCAGCTCGATCCGAGAGGTCAAGAAGATCCATGGTGGCGATGCCAGCGTGTCGGCGCAGTACGGCCAAGGCATCTGGGGCAACTGAGTTTCATCCGGTCAGGACCGATAGGTTCGGCAATCAGGACGGAGGGCCACGCTTGGCTTTCCGCCACCCCCACCTCTTAACACAGGAGATCATCATGTTTAACATGACACGTCGCACGTTGCTTGGGTCCGCAACTGCCGCTGCCGCATTCGGCCTCGCCGGCAGGTTGGAATTCACCCGTCCTGCCTTCGCCGAAACAGCAGTCGAGCCGGCCGTTGGCTTCTACAAATACATGGTCGGCGATATCGAGATCACCGCCATCTATGACGGCATCTGGCGCAAACCGCACGACCCAGCTTTCATCAAGGATGTCTCCGTCGAGGACACCAAGGCAGCCCTTGCCAAGGCCGGCCTGACGACAGACTTCATGCCTATCCCGCTCACCGTCGTCGTCCTCAAGATGAACGGCAAGGTGATTATGATGGATGCCGGTTCGGGCGTCGGCCAATGGCAAACCAATGCCACCCATCTGCCGGCCAACATGGCCGCCGCTGGCATCGACTACAAGACTATCGACACCATCATGATCTCGCATTTCCATCCCGACCACGTCTGGGGCCTGATGGAAAAGGGGACCAGCGCGCCTGTGTTCCCCAATGCCGAGCTCATCGTCAACGCCACGGAATACAAGTGGTGGACCGACCCCGGCCGACTGGCAAAGCTGCCCGAAGGGCGCAAGCCGGCGGGCAAGCGCATCGCCGAAAACTTCCCGAAATGGAAGAACTGGAAGCTGGTCGAGGACGGCGCCGAAGTGGCGCCTGGCATGCAGATCATCGCCGCGCCCGGTCATACGCCAGGCCATTCGGTCTACCTCGCAAACTCCGGCAAGGAGCAGATCATGATTTCGGCAGACACAATGTATGTGCCGGCACTGCTGGCGCCGCATCCGGACTGGCAAGGCACCTACGACCAGGATGGGCCGACGGCCATTACCACGCGCCACAAACTGATCGATCGCGTGATTGCCGACAACATCCGCATCTCCGGTTCGCACTTCCCGTTCCCGGGCACCGGCACCTTCGTCAAGGACGGCAACGCCTACGGCTTCACCCCCGTGCAAATTTAAGCGCGGCAATCCCAAAGCGAGAAAGACAATGGAACCTTCCCTCTTCAACAGGCACAACCTGTTCGGGCTGCTCGGCGCCGTTGCCGTGCTGGCTGCCGTTCCGGTCGCCGTCACCGGGCCGGCCTATGCCGTGGACAACATTGAAGGCGACGACGCGCCCGACCTCACCGCAGTAAAAGCCAAGATCGATGCCAAGGACTATAAGGGTGCATTGGCCGATCTTCGTGACCTGGCGCAGGACACGCAGCAGGCCGACGTCTACAATCTGCTCGGCTTCACGCTGCGCAAGACCGGCGATTACACGACGGCACTGACCTACTACACCAAGGCGCTCGAACTGAAGCCGGACCACAAAGCGGCGCGCGAATATCTCGGCGAACTCTATGTCGAGACCGGCGACATGGCCAAAGCTAGGGAGCAGCTGGCATCGCTGACCCAGCTCTGCCCGGCAGGCTGCGAGGAACGCGCAGACCTGCAGAAGGCCATCGACACCAAAGTGACCCAATGAAGCCAGGCGGGCGCCGTCGTGCGGCGCCTGCCCTCTTTCCTATCTGGAGCCAATCGTGACAACGACACAAATCGCCTTGAAACTACATCTCACCGACTTGACCCTGCTGACGGGTCGCCTGCTGCTCTCATTGCTCTTCGTGCATGAAGGCGTTGAGCTGGCGATCCATTTCGACGGTGCCGCAAAAGCCATGGCCGCCCTCGGCGTCAGCCTGCCGCTTCTGATGGCCACCATAGCGCTGCAGCTGGGAGCCGGTCTTTCGATCGGCCTGGGCCTGCTGACGCGTCTGGGCGCGGTCGCGCTCGGACTGTTCTGTTTGGCAACGGCAGCCCTGTTCCACACCAATTTTGCCAGCCAGAACGAATTGCTGCATTTGGAAAAGGATCTCGCCATAGCGGGCGGCATGTTCGTCCTCGCCATCGCCGGAGCCGGCGCGATATCTCTCGACAGGGTGCTGAACGGACTCATGAGGCGCCGGCAACAGGACAGAGAGACGGTTGCCGCGCTCATAGCGGCCGGTAGCCCTTTGTCGGTGGGCGATATCAAGCTCCCGTTCTAATTTCGACCAAGACGCTGGGTCTCATATCAACTCGGCACGCCACAAACGCCTCGGGTGACCAGATGGCGCAAGCCGTTCGTGGCGTGCCGTTCATCGACGTCCGCTTAACGGCACGGATAGGGCCGCCCTATCGGCCGATTTGAGGCGCAAAGCTGCCGATGGGTGTAAGATAAATGCGATCAGCGAATGGGGGGCCTAGCTTCTTGAATTTGGGCGAACCGCCTCGTAACCAGTTGACAGATAACGATGTGCTAGTCGCTGAGGGTCAGCGTTCTCTGTACGGGTCGCCAAGCCGTTTCCTCGTACTGTATGGTCTGGCGGACCTACTTACGATGACTCCGAATAGATCCGTCCGACAGGGCCGGACCAGCGGTCGAGGTGACTGCTTCCCGGGTCGCAACGTTCTCCAGAAATGTCGTCGCCGGCACGAAGAACAATGTGCCGGTGACCGCGCGGCTGAAGTCCAGCAACCGATCGTAGTTGCCTGGCGGCCGGCCAATGCGCTGCCACGTTTCGAGCCCTAAAGCTGACATTCGCGTCTGTAGCTCAGTAAGGGTTGGAATAAGTCGAACGGTGCCACGGGTGCGCGGGTGGTAGACCCGAAAACCAGGAGGAAGGGTTGCGGCTCTGCTCCCATTTCGACGGCGGCGGCAACATTTTGAGACCAGACCCTCGAGGCCAAGCGCGCGCAAGGCGGCCTTTTCAAAGGTCAACAACGCCGAGTTAAACGTCGAGCAAAACCGTTCCTTGCGGGCGGCTGCAACATGCCAGGACATAGCCGGCCGATTTATCTTCAGCATTCAGCCCGCCTAGATCGTCCATGGCAACTTCGCCGGATAGTTTAGCTATTCGGCACGTTCCGCAAACGCCCTGCTGGCAGGCGGTTGGGATGTAGATGCCACAGTTCCGTGCCGCTTCAAGCAGGGTCTCTCCGGGCGCGCAGTGATGCTCCACGCCCGAGCGGGCGAAACGGACCGAAGACGAAATCGCTGAAGCCAATTCCGACCGCGAACCATTGCTGCCTCCGAAACTCTCCTCGTGATACTGCGCCGGCGGGAAGCCTATTGCGTGAAGGCAGGCCCGTGCCGTCTTCATGTACCCTTCGGGTCCACAGGCAAAAACGGTGCGCCTGTGGAGATTGGGAACGAGGGTCAGCAGCATCTGACTGTCTATTCGGCCAGTTGGCCCCCTCCAGGTGCGATCTTCCTGGCTGCAAACGCACGTTACCCGCAAGTTGGGGAAGCGAGAGGCAAGTGCGTCCAATTCCCGTCGAAAGATTATATCACCTGGCGTTCTGGCGCTATGAATGAAGGAGATATCCTGGTCGGTTGCGCGGTCGGTAAGCGCACGCAACATCGACATCACGGGCGTTATCCCGCTGCCGCCCGAAAGGAAGAGCGGCGTTTCATATGGCAGGTCATCGAGATTGAATGAGCCGAGCGGCCCTTCGATTTCGATCTCGTCGCCCGCCCCCAAATTGTCGTGGAGCCAATTCGAAACCAGGCCGCCCGGTGTTCGCTTCACCGTGATCTGCAGGTCGAGCGGTCGCGTCGGTGGTGAGGAAACAGAGTAGGAGCGCGTCACCGCGGCACCCTCGATCTTGAGGTGCACGAGCACATACTGGCCCGCGCTGAAGCAGAACATCCGATCCGTCGGGGATGTGAAAACGAAAGTTTTCACATCGGGCGTCTCCTCGATTACACGACGGCAGAGTACGAGCTGCGATGTGGTTTGTGCCCATTGCCGATGACGCATCATCGGGAGGAGGCCGGGGGTCCCAACGTGTGCGTTCATCACTCATCTCGGTTTGAAGTAGAGCCAAGATGCCATTTCCAGGCCCGCCATAACAGGAGCCTCCCTCGCGAGTTATGATCGATTATTTCGATTACATATCCAGTGACATCACGGCAACGTGAAGGGCGCGGATTCCCTTGCGGATGATCGGTTCGTGCTTGCGGCGCGCCAGGATGGCCGTGTGTACCGGCTGATGCAGGGTCGGAGCACCTTCGACGATGAACGATGGGCGTTCGAGGGCGAACCTGCGCGCATCGTCACTTCGCATATAGCAGGTCCCGCCCGCGCGCCGTAGCATCATCTCCGCCAAGGTTTCCGATCCCATGGAAAGGCGACAGATCGCCAACTCGCCAAGCAATTCGGCATGGGCCTTCTCCAGCAGGGCCGTATAGCCAGGACGAATATAGGTTTCAGGATCGACCTCGGAGAGGGTTCTGGCTACCGTGGAAACCATCACATATTCCTCAACCATCAAATGTTCATAGGAGATTTCGGGTAGGTATCGTGGGGCGTAAAGCACTGCGATGTCGAGATTTCCCATGCTTAGGTCGCTGACCATCTGGTTCGAATAATCCGACTCGACATGGATCGACGATTTGGGAAGAGCCTGACACAGCGTCTCCACCCAACCCGGCAAAACCGAGCGGGTCATCCCGACCTGCGCGGCGACGCGCAAGGTGCCTTCGAAACGATTGAACGCCCGGACATCGTGGCGAGCCTGCGACCATGTGGACAGCAGGGATCTTGCGTAAGCTTCGAACCGGCGTCCTGCGGCGGTCGGTTCCGCCCCGGCGCGTCCGCGCTGGAACAGTTCGGACCCGATTGCGCTCTCGAGGTTCTTGATGCGGGTGCTGATCGTCGACTGGGTCAATCCTAGCCGATCCGCGGTGCGATTGAAGTTTCTCGATTCGATGATGTCCAGAAAGGTCTCGATGTGATCAAGTTGCATGAAATCTCCAATCGAAAAACTCGATCATATTCCACGTATCATAAGCTTGATCAAACAATACTCAAGGCGGAAGCTGTAGCACATCAGCGGCCGGCAGCGCCGCCGGGACGAGATACGGATACGGAGCGGAAGAAGTGTTCATAGTCGACTGCGACTGTCATAATTACTGGTCAAGCGCTACTGTGTTGGAGCCCTATCTCTCCGGCTTGTGGAAAGACATGTTCATCGAGGGCGAGAAAACAGGGCCCGTTGGGGCCTTTCCGCATGGTCATCGGCCCTGGTTCCACCCGCAGGACTTTTCCCGCAAGGACATCCGTCCGAAAACGGAAGCCGACAACTATCTCATCATGAAAGAGAAGCACCTCGACAAATACAAAGTCGACGTGGCGATCCTGACCGGCGATGAGCCTTTCGAGGCGTCGACACTGGCTAACCCTTACTATGCCAGCGCTCTGGTCAGCGCTTACAACGATTATCAGATCGATCAGTGGTTGCCGAAAGACGATCGGTTCATGGGCTCGATCATCATCGCGCCACAGGATCCGAAGCTCGCTGCCGCCGAGATACGCCGTCTTGGCAGCCATCCGCGCATGGTCCAGGTTCTCGCCTCCCAGGGGTCCGTCAAGCCGTATGGCGACCCGTTTTACCATCCGATCTACGAAGCCTGCGCGGAAGTGGGGTTGCCATTCGCCATTCATCTGGGCGGGCATGGCGGCGTGAATTCAACTGCCATTGCTCCTGCTCCGACGACATTCTTCTGGGAAACGCATGCCATTCTGCACATGTCGGCGATGTCGCACGTGGCAAGCATGATCGCCCATGGCGTCTTCGAGAAATGGCCGGACCTCTACTTCGTGATCATCGAGTGCGGCGTCGCCTGGGTTCCGTCGGTCCTTTGGCGCCTGGACGCCGACTACAAAGCGCTGCGCAAGGAGACGCCATGGCTGAAGATGCTGCCGTCTGAATATTGCCGGCGCAACATCCGCTTTTCCACGCAGCCGCTGGAGCAGCCTGCAAACATCCAACATCTCTGGTCCACGCTCGAAGCGATGGACGGCGAAAACACGCTGATGTTTGCATCAGACTATCCGCACTGGGATTACGACGATGCCAACACGCTGCAAATCCCTCCTGCATGGAAGAGCAAGATCATGGGACTGAACGCGCTGGAAGTCTACAAACGCATCCCCCGCGCGCAAGCCGCGAATGCCGCCTGAGGAAGCATACGATGCCCGAGAAGACATATATCTGCCGCGTCGACGAGATCGAAACAGGGTCTCCGTTCATCGCCAAGATCCGCAGCCTTTCGGTCGGGATTTTCCGCATCGGAGATTCATTCCACGCGCTGCTGAATGTCTGTCCGCACCGCGGCGCTCCGCTTTGCGAGGGGCCGCAATGCGGCACAACCGCGCCCGTTGAACAGGCGCAATTCATCTATCATCGCGAAAACGAGATCGTTCGATGCGCCTGGCACGGGTGGGAGTTCGACATCAAGTCAGGCGCGGCCTTGGTCGATCCCTCCGTTCGCGCGCGCACATTTCCAGTCACCGTCGAAGCCGGCGGCATCTACGTGACGGCCTGATTGGCGCAAGCCGATTGGGATTGGAAAAATTCGAAGGAAGGTGGCGGAGCCAATAAGCAGATTTGTTCGCCGGTGCTTGACGAGAAATAACGCGGGGAACTCCGCAATGGGAGAGTCAAATGTCAGAATCTGAATACAAGCTTGGTATCGCGCAAAGCCTGGTCGGAGGCGGCAAGGTTTCCCGCCGCGAATTCATTCATCTTGGGCTGGCCGCGGGCCTGACCGTTGCCGCCGCCGACCGGCTGTTCGTGAGCACGGCGCGGGCCGAACCGATGCAGGGCGGCTTCGCCAAGCTCGGCATGGCTCATGGCGCGACGACGGATTCGATCGATCCGGCCGGCTACCCCGACACGTTCACACAAACCGCATTTTCGGGCTCGCTGTCCAACAGCCTCACTGAGGTCGACGCCAAAGGCAATGTCCAACCGGACCTCGCCGAGAGCTTTGAAACTTCGGATGGAGCCAAAACCTGGGCTTTCAAGCTGCGCAAAGGCGCAACCTTTCACAACGGCAAGACCGTGACGGCGGATGACGTCGTGACCTCCTTGCAATATCACATGGGCAAGGACACCAAATCGGCGGCGAAGTCGCTGTTGGACTCCGTCGCCGATGTCAAGTCGGACGGCCCGGAAACGGTGGTCTTCACGCTCAAGAGCGGCAACGCCGATTTCCCTTACATCATGAGTGACTACCATCTGGTCATCATGCCGGCCAAGGACGGCAAGGCGGATTGGGCTTCAGGCGTTCGCACCGGTGCTTTCGTCCTCGAGAATTTCCAGCCCGGCGTTTCGGCCAAGCTCAAGCGCAATCCAAACTACTTCAAGAATGGCAAGCCCTATCTCGACGAGGTGGAGTTCATCGCCATCACAGATCTCGCCGCTCGCATGGCGGCGCTATCCACGGGGGAGGTGGACTATATCGGCCGCGCCGACCTCAAAACCCTCGGCATGTTGAAACGCAATCCCAAGGTGGAAATCGTCGAGGTCACTGGCTACGGGCACTATACCTTGCCGATGAATGTCACGATGGCGCCGTTTGATAATCCGGACGTGCGAATGGCATTGAAATGGGCGATCAATCGCCAAGAAATCGTCGACAAGATCTTTCTTGGCCACGCCACTGTGGCCAACGACAACCCGATCGCGCCGGCCATCAAATTCGCCAAGGATCCGCAACCGCAACACAGCTT
>NZ_RZQA01001269.1:0-1228 GCF_004022915.1 Mesorhizobium sp. M7A.F.Ca.US.006.04.2.1 | reverse complement strand
TGATAGCCGGGGCCGGTGGGCAATTTCTGCAACGGCGAATTGCCGCCGCTCGAACAGCAGAGATAGGCAACGCCCTCGTCCTTCAGCGCTTTGGCCACTTCGATCGCGTCCGCCACGTCGAAGCCGCCGTCGACCCAATCCTTCACGGACAGCCTTGCGCCGAGCATCAGCTTTGGCACCGCCTTGCGCACCGCCTTGGTGATTTCGACGGCAAAACGCATGCGGTTTTCCAGCGCGCCACCCCAGCGGTCCGTGCGCTGGTTGGACAAGGGCGACAGGAACTGGAAGATCAAATAGCCATGCGCGGCGTGCAGTTCGAGGAAATCGAAGCCGGCGCGTTCGGCTCGCCTTGCCGCCTCGGCGAAGCGCTCGATCAGCTGTAGGATCTCCTCGTCCTCCAGAGCGTGCGGCACGTTCCAGCCGGTGTCGTAGGGGATGGCCGAGGCGGAGACGGTCTGCCAGGGATCCTCGTTTGGCTGCAGTGGTCCGCCGCCCTCCCACGGCTTGCGGTTCGAAGCCTTGCGGCCGGCATGGGCGAGTTGGGAGCCGAATTTCGTGCCGGGTGCGGCGACGCGTCGTGCAGCGTCCAGCGCGCGGCGGGCGGCCGCTTCATTGTCTTCGGAGTAAAGGCCGAGGCAGCCATGGGTGATACGCCCGCGCCGCTCGACATCGGTCATCTCGACCGTGACCATGCCGGCGCCGGACATTGCGAGGTTCATCCAGTGATGGAGATGCCAGTCGCTGGCCGAGCCGTCCTCGGCGGAATACTGGCACATCGGCGCGACGGCGATGCGGTTGGGGAAGGTGAGGCCGTTGAGAGTGATCGACTGGAAAAGCGACGCTGTCATGAGAAACTCCGGGAGGGTTCGCAGCTATTTAGGCGACCGATGGCGCCTGCGCCAGACACGAGGCGGTGAAAGGGCTTCTGGACCAATCACGGGCGGGATTGCCGAAATGCCGGTTCGCGGCTACGCCTCGGCCAGGCATGTCTCCCAAAAGTGGCTCCGGTTTTGGGAGAACGACAGGCATAAACAGGAGCATGAAGCGCGACGCGCTTTAGCATGGAGACCGGGATGGAAGATCGTATTCGCGTCCGTTCGGAGGAAATCCTCTCCGACGACTGGGCCATCCTGAAGAAGACCGTCCTCGACTACCGCCGGCGCGACGGTCAGTGGGAGACGCAAATCCGCCAGACCTATGATCGCGGCGATGGTGCGGTGATCCTGCC
>NZ_RZQA01001268.1:0-1229 GCF_004022915.1 Mesorhizobium sp. M7A.F.Ca.US.006.04.2.1 | reverse complement strand
GTTGTAGCACTTCGCCGAAATATACGAATGCTCGCTGGGCAAGCCGGCCCAGTGAGCTCATCGGGTGGCTCCTCTCAAAATGCTTGAGTCCGTACCTCCAGGACCGAAGCGCGCCGCCGATGCGAAGGGCGCCTTTGACCAAGGCGCCCTTCATTCCGGCTATGTCCACCAGTGTGATCCCACCCGAGTGACGACGAAGAGGAGGAGGTGGACGAACCTCTCTGCGCAGGCGGAACTGGCCAGCGCGGCTCGACGTCGATCTCGACAAGCCGTTGACCAGCGAGCGTTCAAGGGCGGCCTCTCTGGAGATCGCCTGGCGGATCGCCTCGGCTAGCCTGGGCCTGTGCGCGTGGAAGCATCGGTCTGCCGCCATGAGCAGGTTGATTGGCGGTATCTTGCGTCACGAGGCCATAGCTTCGACAATTGGAGACGCAGCCGGAACGCGGATCGACTTCACTTGCATGGCACCGGCAGTCTGACAGGGGGAAGCCGATATGCGCCTGCCACCGATCGACCTTAGCCGCGAGAACACCTTCGGCGAACTAACCTATGAGAATGGCGGCGACTACGGGCCGATCGGTGGCGACTATCTGGCCTTCATGCTTGTCCACGTCGGATCCCTGACGCTCGAGGCGGATGACAGCGTCCTGCAACTGGAGGCAGGACAATGTGCTCTGTCGCTCACGCGTGATCGCTACATGACGTCGGTGGCGCCGGAAACGCTGACCCATGTCAGCTGGTGCGATGGCCGGCCGCAGAACGCGGCGTGGCTGTACAAGGAGCGCGAGAAGTTCGCGCCATTCATCGTCGCCTCGCCGATGGTTCACACCCTCATGCAGTTGGGTGTTGATCTTGGCCTCGGCGAGCGCGGCGGCCGCAGTGGTGTTCGCGAGTCGCTGACCAACGCCTTGCTCCACGCCTTCATCTACGAGGCCGAGGTGATCGAGGCGGAGCGGCCGATCCCGCAGACGATCCTGCAGGCACGCCGTTTCCTCGAAGAGAACTTTGCCGCCGATCTGTCGATCGAGCGGGTGGCGCAGCAGGTGCGCGTCAGCCCGCAATATCTGGTCTCGGCGTTCAAGAAACATCTCGGCATGACGCCGGCCAAATATCTGTGGCGTTGCCGCCTCGATTACGGCACGCATCTGCTGCAGCGGACAGGACTGTCGATCAGCGAGATCGCCTACCAGGTCGGCTACAAGAACCCCTATCATTTCTCGCGGCAGGTC
>NZ_RZQA01001267.1:0-1232 GCF_004022915.1 Mesorhizobium sp. M7A.F.Ca.US.006.04.2.1 | reverse complement strand
GGCCAAAGCGCGTCTGCAACCAGGCTTTCGCGGCCTCGGGCGGCGTTGTCAGCAGGCGTATCTCGATCGCCGCCTCCGCCTGGTCCGTCTCCGTCAGCACGATCTTGTCGATCACTGGGTGCGCGGACCGCGCCTCGCCAAGCAGGCAAGCGGCGAAGGCGGCCGCAAGACGTTCTTTCGCCGTCTCGCCATCAAGGCCAGCCAGGACTGCCGGAAGCAGGTCGCGCCGTTTGAGCCCACCGGCAAGCCGAACGGCGCGCCGGCGGACATTCGCGTCGGAATGGCTGGCCAGATCATGCAGGCGCGGTCCCGGATCGACGCGGTGATGCCAGAGCGCAGACAGCCCAAGGCAACGCTGCGGCGCATCTCGGGTGTCCAGCCATTCGGCCACGAACGGCCGCAGTTTTTCACGCGGTGTGCGCGCGACTGCGGCGGACAGGCTCGACAGGCCGGCCTCACCGAGGCTCGCCGCGGCGTCGATCGCAATCGCTACCAGATCAGCATCGCCCCAATGCAATGCCAGCGTGCCAAGTGCGAAAAGCTCGCCCGGCTCGGCATAGTCTGTGAAACGGGCCCGGGCCGCATCCCAGCCGGCCTTGCCGGCAGCCATGAGCCCTTCGATGTTCGCGTCGAGACGCTGGTCGATGCGGCCGATGTCCGTCTCCTCGAGAATCGAACCATCGATTTCGCGGCGGCGGCGAAGCCAGAGGAAAGCGGCATCTTCGGCATGTTGATCCACGATGGCGGCGATGGTCGCGACGGGGTGCATCGGCAATACCTCAATTGAGATGCACGGCCCCGCCGCGGATACGGTTGGTCCCGCTGGCCTGGCTCGTCAACTGGCTGCCGCGAATGGTCACGCGGCCATTCTTTTCTAGAATGATCGACGCCAGGCCGCAGCGCAGTTCTATGCGCTCGTCTCCGGTGATGACGACACGGTCGCCTTCGCGAGCGACTTTCAACCCCCTGTTCTTGTGCGCCGGATCGACGATGCGTCCAACGACCAGCGGCCGCGTGGGATCACCCTCCTCGAACAGAAGGGCCAGTTCTGAACCGATCGCCGAAATGTCCAGTTCAGTCAGGCTGCGCGCCGCAATCGCCGTCTCGCGCGGATTGCCAACGAAGACGACAAGCGGCGCCCCGCCCTCGAAACCAATCAGCAGGCCGATCACTACGCCATCGATACGATCCAGCACTGCCATGATGACGCCCTCAGTTGTTGTTGATGGTGC
>NZ_RZQA01001266.1:0-1243 GCF_004022915.1 Mesorhizobium sp. M7A.F.Ca.US.006.04.2.1 | reverse complement strand
GCCGACATCGATGCCTTGCCGATCGAGGAGGAGTCCGGTGTCGATTATGCATCGACGAATCCAGGTGTGATGCATGCCTGCGGTCACGACGCCCATGCATCGATGGCTTTCGCGGTGGCCGCGCATCTTCACCAGTCGCGGGACAGTTTTGGCGGTACCGTTCGCCTGATCTTCCAGCCGGCGGAGGAGGACGAACCGTCGGGCGGCAAGCGGGTGGTGGAAGAGGGGCTTCTCGACGACATCGACGCCGCCATCTGCGTCCACGTCGATCCGTACACACCGACCGGCAAGATCGCCGTCGGCTCCGGTCCCTACACTCTGGCCTGTGACACGTTCGATGTGGCCGTCATCGGCTCGGCGGCACACGCGGCAAAACCGCATGAAGGCGTCGATGCGTTGGCCGTGGCTTGCTCCCTGGTGAGCGAATTGCAGAAGATCGTTTCGCGCGAGACCGATCCGTACGATCCGCTGGTGATTTCCGTCACGGCCATCAATGGCGGCAACGCATATAATGTCACCGCCGGCAGGGTCACGTTGAAAGGCACCATCCGCAGCGGCAGCGATGCAACCCGCGAGCGGGCCTGGCACCGCGTTCGTACGATAGCCGAGGGTATGGCGACGAGCCACGGCGCGCGTGTCGAGGTCGACATCCACAAGGGCGAACCCGGCGTCGTCAACGATGTCGAGATGACAGAGCTGATTGCCGCCAGCGCCAAGGCCTGCATCGGTGCCGACAACGTCCTCAACACGCCCGGATGGACGATCGCGGACGACTTTGGCTACTACAGCGAGAAACGTCCTTCGGTCTATTTTCGGCTGGGAATCCGGAACGAGGAGATCGGATCGGTCTTTCCGCTCCATCACGCCCGGTTTCGTGTCGACGAGGCCGCGTTGAAGGTCGGCGCGACCACCCTGGTTGCGGCAGCGACGGCGTTTCTGTCGACGGGAGCGCCTTAGTCAGCCATCATGATGGTCATCGGCGCATGGGGCAGGAGCCTGGGATCGCTTACAGATACTGGGCGACCTTCTTGCCGACCGTGAGGAAGCGCAAGGGATCGATCGCTTCGCCATTGTGGCGAACTTCGTAGTGCAGATGCGGGCCGGTCGAGCGGCCGCTGCTGCCGGTCTTGCCGATGACGGCGCCGGCGTCCAGTTTCTCGCCGACGGTCACGTCGATCTCGCTGAGATGCCCGTAACGTGTCGCAAAACCATTGCCATGGTCGACTTCAACCATGCGGCCATA
>NZ_RZQA01001265.1:0-1244 GCF_004022915.1 Mesorhizobium sp. M7A.F.Ca.US.006.04.2.1 | reverse complement strand
CGCCCCCGCCTCTATGTTCCGGACCGGACGCTGTGCTCCAACGCCAAACGCGCCAAAGAGACGCTGGAAGGCCTGGCCGGCCAGACCGACACCGGCCGGGTCCTGTTCTTCGACGGGCTCTACAGCGCGGACGCGGCCGGTTATCTCAACCTTATCAAGAACAATGGCGGATCGGGCTCGTTGCTGGTCATCGGCCACAACCCGATGATGGAAGACCTTGCCTTGGCAGTTTCGGGCGGCGGCGACGAGGCTGCGCGGGCCACACTGAACCATGGGTTCCCGACCGCGGGCCTGGCGGTCGTCCGCTTCGACGGCGATCTTGCCAGCGCCGCCCAAGGCACCGGCTATCTCGAAGTGTTCCTGACGCCGGCCGATCTCTGAAGCCATTTCAAAGCCTTGTTGCAGCGCCTATATCGGACGGACCGAAGTTCGAGAGAGCATATTTTGGCATCATCGCTGACCACCTTCACCGACGAGGCGAGGATTGCCCTCGACACGCTATCGGGCCGCGCCACCGGGCTTTTTTCCCCATCGCTGCGCCTCGGCGTGACCGGATTGTCCCGCGCCGGCAAAACGGTGTTCATATCGGCCCTTGTCCACAATTTGATCCATGGCGGGCGCCTGCCGCTGTTTGAGGCGCAGAAATCGGGGCGCATCGCGCGCGCCTTCCTCGAGCAGCAGCCCGACGACGCGGTGCCGCGTTTCCAGTACGAGGACCACATCGCAGCCTTGGTCAACGACCGCGTCTGGCCCGATTCGACGCGCGCCATTTCGGAGCTGCGGCTGACCATCGAATATGAATCGGCTTCCGGCTGGAGCCGCATGTTTTCCTCGGGCAGATTGTCGGTCGATATCGTCGACTATCCCGGCGAATGGCTGCTCGATCTGCCGCTGCTCGGCAAATCCTTCGCCGATTTTTCCCACGAAGCCTTTGAAATGGCTGTTCTGCCGGTGCGCGAGGACCTGTCGCAAGCCTGGCGGGCACTATCGGCCGGGATCGACCCGAACGCCGATGCCGACGAGATGACGGCGCGCCGCCTGGCCGAGAGTTTCGCCGCCTATCTGAAGGCCTGCAAGCTCGACGAGCGGGCGCTTTCGACCTTGCCGCCCGGCCGCTTCCTGATGCCGGGCGATCTCGAAGGCTCGCCGGCCCTGACCTTCGCGCCACTGGCCGGGATCGACGACAAGCGCCCGCGCGCAGGCTCGCTGCACGCCATGATGGACAGGCGCTATGAGGCCTACAA
>NZ_RZQA01001264.1:0-1253 GCF_004022915.1 Mesorhizobium sp. M7A.F.Ca.US.006.04.2.1 | reverse complement strand
GAGTGGTTGCAGCAGTGCGGGCTCAAAAGCCTCCGGCAGGTTGGGCTGGGCAGACCGTGACGGCAGCGAAATTCTGGAGGAGGTGTACGCGTGCATGGCTGTTTTCCCGGTTTATCCGTGACACAGCAATCGCGCGAATCCGCGGGTCGCGAAATTCGGTTATGTCCCTACGGGAAACTACCTAGAGCCGCTCCTCCTGAATCGGTCCAGCGCTGGTCGCCACAGTGAAGAAAGCTATTCACTTGCTTCACGGCCCGTCACCTGTTGGATCATGATACGGAAGAAAACGTGGGGTGCGCTGTCCGACACCGGAGGCATGACTGGCTTGAGGGCGCCGGGCTCCCACCAAGCGGCATGCTTGCTCAATATCGACCATGCATGGTCACGCTCGAGCTTGTGGCCAATCCGGTCCGGCAGTTCCTCATAACGGCCGTCGACGACGACGCTTCTCCAGCCTCGGCCCTGGCCGCGTTCACCCACCTGGACGGACACCAGGGGATTGGCACGCATCCAGTCGATCTTCTTGCCGGGCATGGAAAACGCGTAGAGATGATTGTCGGCGTGCGCATAGTGCACCGGCACCACGTAGGGCTGCCCATCCTTCGCGCATGCCAGATGACCGACACGGTTGGCGGTCAGCAATTTCGTGCATTCCAAGGCGGATAATGTGCGGATCAGCATGTGAGATCTCCTGAGTCTATTGGTCGTCCAACAGACTGTTGGCCCAGCCGCCGGAGCTGTCATTGATCGCAATCAAGGCAGGCTTGCCGCTCGTCCGCAGCGGCATAGGCGGCAATTTCGTAAATGATTTAAATCAAGGCGCTGCTTGCCGCTTCCCCAGATCATGGGGAGATGTGGAAGCCGATCATGAGCGCTCCGTTTGGTCGCGAACTCGAACTCGCCGTCTTCGACGAGGAGGGCGAACATGCGCTCGTATTTCCCTGTATAAAAGGCCGGCAGGGTTGGAAGCACGCCGGGACTGGCGTGCGCGTCGATATCCGCCCGTCGCGATACGCTTATCCAGACCGGCGTCGGCGTCGACTTCCACAATCCAGACGCCGTCCTTCGGCATGTGCTGGGCTGCGAATTCCTGGTCCGAGGCGGGCGCGAGGATGACCGACTTGTGGCTGTTGCCCACGATTTCACGTCAGCCTTCCTCGCGCCGGTCTTGCCCGCCTCGTATTTCACTTCATTATCCTGCCCGCCAGCAACCTTCGCGCGGTCCTCATTGCGTCCACGGGTTGTTCCAGTAC
>NZ_RZQA01001263.1:0-1253 GCF_004022915.1 Mesorhizobium sp. M7A.F.Ca.US.006.04.2.1 | reverse complement strand
GAGGAATACAATTACCCGGCGGCAACCGCGATTGCGGCGATCATGCTCGCCCTGTCATTCATCATGCTTTTGGTCGTCAATCTCGCACAGTCGTGGAGCCGCAAGCGCTATGGCTGATCCGGAGATCAAATCCTACGAACCGCACCATGAAAGCCAGTCGGCGGCGGTCACGGAAAGCCGCCCGGCGCGTCTGGCCCTGATGGCCGTCGCCTTTGCCTTCCTCGGCATTTTCCTGCTCTTGCCGCTGATCATCGTCTTCAACGAAGCCTTCGCCAAGGGCATCGGTGCCTACACCGAAGCGCTCGGCAATCCCGACACACGCTCGGCGATCCGGCTGACGCTGCTGGTCGCCGCGATCTCGGTACCGCTCAACATTGTGTTCGGCATCTCCGCCGCCTGGGCGATCGCCAAGTTCGAGTTCAAGGGCAAGGCCTTCCTGACCACGCTGATCGACCTTCCCTTCTCGGTCTCCCCGGTCATATCGGGCCTCGTCTATGTGCTTCTGTTCGGCGCCCAGGGGCTGCTCGGCACCTGGCTGAAAGCGCATGGCATCGTCATCCTGTTTGCCGTGCCGGGCATCGTGCTGGCCACAATCTTCGTCACCTTCCCCTTCGTCGCCCGCGAGTTGATCCCGCTGATGCAGGAGCAAGGCAATGGCGACGAGGAGGCAGCGCTTTCGCTTGGCGCCAATGGCTGGCAGACCTTCTGGTACGTGACCTTGCCCAACGTCAAATGGGGGCTGCTCTACGGCGTGCTCCTGTGCAATGCGCGCGCCATGGGCGAGTTCGGCGCGGTCTCGGTGGTGTCGGGCCATATACGCGGCCTGACCAACACCATGCCGCTGCATGTCGAAATCCTCTATAACGAGTACAACGCCGTCGGCGCCTTCGCCGTCGCTTCATTGCTTGCGGGCCTGGCGCTCGTCACGCTGGTCTTGAAAACACTTCTCGAGATGCGCTACGGCGCCGAGATCGCCGCGACGCGCGGACACTGACAGAGGGATTTGCATGGAAGTTCGCGTTGCCAACGTGCGCAAGGAGTTTGACCGGTTTCCGGCCCTCCACGACGTGTCGCTCGATATCAAGTCGGGCGAACTGATCGCGTTGCTGGGGCCGTCCGGCTCCGGCAAGACGACGCTGCTCAGGCTGATCGCCGGACTGGAGCGGCCGACGCGCGGAAACATCTTCTTCGGCGACGAGGACGCCTCGCACAAGTCGATCCAGGATCGCAATGTCGGCTTTGTCTTCCAGCAC
>NZ_RZQA01001262.1:0-1260 GCF_004022915.1 Mesorhizobium sp. M7A.F.Ca.US.006.04.2.1 | reverse complement strand
TTCATCCACCCCCACGCCTATGGCTGGCTCGAGCAGTTCGTGAAGGCCGGCTATTTCGAGCCGCAGGATCTGACCACGGTGCCTTCACTCGCTAACCAGCCCGCCGATGCGCTGGTGGCCGGCACCTACCGCGCCGACAAGAAGGTTTATTCCCTGCCCTTCGCCTCGCAGACGCTCGGCCTGTTCATCAACAAGGACGTCTTCGCCAAGACCGGGTTGACCCCGCCGACCACATGGGATGAGTTCATAACCGTCAGCAAGGCGCTGAAGGACAAGGGTATTTATCCCCTCGCCAACGGCATGGGCACAAGCTGGTTCAACGAGATGTTCGTCGCCATCTTCACCAACCCGTTCCTCGGCCAGGATTTTGTCAGCGACCTGACGTCGGGCAAGACCACCTTCAAGGACCCGCGCTATGTCGCCGCACTCGGCAAGCTGCTCGAATTGCGCGACTACATGCCGCCCGGCTTCGAAGGTATCGACTATGACACCGCCGGCCAGCTGTTCATCAGCGGCAAAGCGGCGATGCTTGCCGGCGGCAGCTTCGACATCGCCAGCTACCGCACCCAGAACCCGGCCATCAACATGGACTTCGTCGCCCCGCCCATGGCCAAGGCCGGCGATACGCCGCAGGTGACCAAGTTTTTCGACGGCGGCTATGCGGTCAACGCCAAGTCGGCCAACAAGGAGGCCGCGCTCAGGCTGGTCAACTGGATGGGCACAAAGGAGTTCGGCGACAAGTTCTCCGCTCTGCTCGGCAACATCTCGCCGATCAAGGGCGTCGTCATCAAGGACGAGCTTCTCGCCCATGTCGCCAAGTTGAACGAAACCGCCATGCCGCATATCAATGTCGTCTACTTCCGTTTCGAGAAACCGACGGGATCGGAGCTGCTGCAGGGCGACATCACCAAGATGATGTCGGGTTCGATCACCCCGGACCAGCTGGCCGCCGACCTGACCAACGGCCTCGCCAAATGGTACAAGCCTTTCCAGGGCAAGTGACATGAACAGCGGCCGGCGCCACACCACAAAAGCCTTTCCGTGGCGCCGGTCACTCTGGATCGCGTCCCTGCTGACACCGGCCCTGGTGGTCATGGTGCTGTTCGTGCTCTGGCCGCTGCTCTCAGCCTTCCGCCTTGCCTTCTATGAGTTCAACGGCTTGCAGCCGACCGGATTCATCGGCTTCGAAAACTTCCGCAAGGTGCTGTTTGAACAGCCTTACAGCGACTGGACCTGGAATGCGCTGAAGCACAACATCAT
>NZ_RZQA01001261.1:0-1264 GCF_004022915.1 Mesorhizobium sp. M7A.F.Ca.US.006.04.2.1 | reverse complement strand
GCGCGGGAACCGTGCCGCATGAGTGGAAGTTCGGATCGATCAGCGGCGCCAGTGCCGGCGGCGCTTCGACGACGGGATCGAGCGCGATGCGGATTTCGTCGAGGAACGACAGGTCTGGCCTGAAGCCGGTGGTGACGACGATGCGGTCCACGGCCATGCTGAACGGCTTGCCCGCGAGGTGGGCGTCGACGGCAAGCTTCTCGCCTTGCGTCTCGATGCGGTCGACGGCGAAGCCCGCCAGCATGTTCAGCCTGCCGTCCGCCATCGCCTGCCTGGCGGCCAGCCCAAGCGCACCACGTTCCGGCAACTGGTCGTTCAGCCCGCCGCCGAGCAATCTCTCGATGTTGGCGTGCCGCAGCGCCCAGAAGATTTCGGTGCCAGGCGCGCCATCCTGCAACTCCATCAGCGCCAGCGCGACGTTGATGGCCGAGTGCCCGCCGCCGATGACCAGGATGCGCTTGCCCGCATAGTCTTCTCTCGCCTTGCCGACCACGTCGGGAATGCCATAGGCGATGCGTGCCGACGCCTTGCCTTCGCCGGCAACCGGCAGCCCGTCGATGCCGATCGGGTTTGGCCGCCACCATGTTCCGGATGCGTCGATGACGGCGCGTGCGAGAAAGCGGTGCTCACCGCCGCCATCGCGGTAGCGGATGACGAAGGGCGCGTCCTTGCGGCCCTCATTGGCGACCTTGTCGTGCCCCTGACGGGTGATCGCGGTGACCTCGGCGCCGAGCTTCAGATTGGCGGCGATCGCCGGAAGCCGGCCAAGCGGCGCCAGATAGTCGCGCACGATCTCGCCGCCGGTCGGCAGGCCCTGGCTGTCCGGCGCCGTCCAGCCGGAGCGGTCGAGCAGCGCCCGCGCCGCCGCGTCGATGTTGTATTCCCAAGGCGAGAACACCCGCACGTGGCCCCATTCGAGCAGTGCGGCACCAACGCTTTCGCCGCGCTCCAGGATCAGCAGGCGGATGCCGCGCTCGACCAGATGCGCCGCGGCGGCAAGGCCGACCGGGCCGGCGCCAATTACCGCGACGGGAAGGTTTGCCATCATGTCCATAGGTTCGATCCTTCCGGTATGTTCGAATTATACGCGCAGAAAAATCAGGCCAGTGCTTTGCCGACGGCGGGCGCGCAGACAGCATCCGCGCAGCACTCGTCGGCGAGATAGCCGATCAGCGCATTCATGCCGGGATAGTTGGCGCGGCAGATCAGCGTCGTCGCTTGCCGTTCCTGCGTGACAAGCCCGGTATCGACCAGCCGTTTGAGG
>NZ_RZQA01001260.1:0-1264 GCF_004022915.1 Mesorhizobium sp. M7A.F.Ca.US.006.04.2.1 | reverse complement strand
GCCACCGGTCAGGTCGCGGATTTCTCCAGGATCGCAGGTTAAGGCGAAGAAAATATTCTCTGCTACCGGCCGTTCGAGCCGGCTTACAGTCATATGGCGATGATCTCTCCGTGGCAAAAGGGACATGTTCCCCAACCCCACGGAGACTTCCATGAATTCCGATCACGAAATCGAAGTGACAGAAGAAACTCCCGCCGAGGCGCTTGAATCCGCTTCCGAAACTATTCTCGATCATGCCGCCGCCGCAGCGATCGAAGCCGCTGACCTGTCTGATGACGACGAAGACGGCGACGATGAAGAAGGCGAAGAGTCCACCGAAGCTGCCACGCTCTCGGATGACGACGAAGATGAAGACGAGGACGAAGACGACGCCGAGGACAGCGTGAAGGCTGAAGGCGACGAGTCCGAAGAAGAAGACGACGACGACAAGGAAGAAGCGGCCTGATCTTTTCAGCCGCCGAGTCTATCGATGGCAAGGCGGCGCCGAGGCGCCGCCTTTTCCTATCAGCCGTCCCCGAAGCCGACTGTCAGCCGCCCCGGCGACGGCCCGTCAGTTCTCGAGAATGCTGACGCGCACGCTGTTTTCGTAGACGTCGACCTGGATCAGCGGTTCGCCATTGACGATGGCGCGCTTGGTCGAGGAACTCATCGCGCCGCCGCGTTCCAGCATGCGCTGCAGGTCGGCGCGCTGGTCGTTGGTCCTGAACCAGCCATCAGCCTCGTCGTCGCTGTCACGGCGGTGGAATTTGTGCCAGTTGGCGCGGTCCTGCCGCACCATCTGCGCGGCATTGTCCAGCGCATAGCCGTCACTCGCCTGATGGTCGCGATCGGAAATGCGCGCGACATAGGATCCCAGCATGTCGTCGGCATGAGCCGCGACGACGCCAAGCAGTGACGCCAGCAATAGGCCTGCTCCGGTCACGATTCCAGATTTTCTCATGCTTTCCCCCTTTACCCCTTAGCGATGAAATCCCGTCTGCCAGAACCGCCTGACGAAATACAGGCGATGGCGTCTGGCGGCTGAAATAAGCCGAAACCGAGTTTGTTTGGCAATCGTGCGCCGGGCGCCAGATCGCCGTCAAGTCACGCCTTCGATGTCGGCTGTCTTTGAGGCGGGGCTACTTGGTGTAGCCGTTGGGAGGCATGCGCTGCCCTGCTGCCGGGGCCGGAGCGCTCGGCGGGGCGGGTTGGTTCTCGGCGTTTCCTGAGGGGGCAGCGGAAGCGGTGGCCGTTGCCGGCGCGGTGCCAGCGGCCGGCGCGGCAC